>VAZF01000726.1:0-2533 GCA_005888425.1 Alphaproteobacteria bacterium | reverse complement strand
AGGGCCTCGAAACCGAGCTCGATATCGTTGAGGGCATGCAGTTCGACCGCGGCTATCTCTCGCCCTACTTTGTGACCAATGCCGAGAAGATGATCTGCGAACTCGAAAACCCGTATATTCTTCTGTTCGAGAAGAAGCTCTCCGGTCTCCAGGCGATCCTGCCCTTGCTCGAAGCCGTGATGAAAAGCGGCGACCCGATGTTGATCGTGGCGGAGGACATCGAGGGCGAGACATTGGCAACGTTGGTCGTCAATAAACTGCGAGGTGGCCTAAAGGTCGCGGCCGTGAAGGCGCCAGGCTTTGGCGATCGCCGCAAAGCCATGCTGGAGGACCTCGCGGTCCTGACCGGCGGCCAGGTGATCAGCGAGGATCTCGGTATCAAGCTTGAGAACGTCACGCTGGACATGCTCGGCCGCGCCAAGAGGGTGCGGGTCGAGAAGGAGAACACGACGATCATCGACGGCGCCGCCAGCAAGGCTGACATTACGGGCCGCTGCACGCAATTGCGCGCGCAGATCGAGGAGACGACCTCGGATTACGACAAGGAGAAGTTGCAGGAGCGGCTTGCCAAGCTGGCCGGCGGCGTCGCGGTGATCCGGGTCGGTGGCAGCAGCGAGGTCGAGGTCAAGGAACGCAAGGACCGCGTCGACGACGCGATGCACGCGACTCGGGCGGCAGTCGAGGAAGGTGTGGTCCCGGGCGGCGGCGTGACGCTTCTCTATGCCAGCAGATCGCTCGGGGGGCTGAACCCCGAGAACGACGACCAGAAGGCCGGCATCGACATCGTCCGCCGGGCGCTGGAAGCACCGGCACGGCAGATTTTCGTCAATGCCGGAGAGGAGGGCTCGATAATCGTCGGGAGGCTCCTGGACCAGAACGAGCCCCATCGCGGCTTCGACGCGCAGAGCGGCACCTATGTCGACATGGTGAAGGCCGGCATCATCGACCCCGCCAAGGTCGTCCGGCTCGCCCTGCAAGGCGCGGCTTCGGTTGGCGGCTTGCTTGTCACCACCGAGGCAATGATTGCCGATGCGCCGCAGTCGGGCGCGTCATCGATGCCATCGGCCGGAGGGATGGGTGGGATGGACTATTAGCCACCGCATCGAACGGAGCATCGCCGTTGAAAAAACACCTGATGGAAGCGGCCTCGCGCGGCAATGCCGAGGCGCAGTTCAATCTCGCGATGATGTGCGAAAACGGTGCGGCCGATAGTCGATACCCCAACCAAGGCAACCATTCGGACGCGATGCGGTGGCTCTTGGCCGCCGCGACGCAGGGGTTGCCTCGGGCGCAAATCAAGCTGGCCGAGTTTTACGCCCTTGAGGTAGAGACGCCGGGAGGCTCGGTTAAGGCGTGCGGCTGGTATCTGATAGCGACCGCAAACCTGGAAGGCATCCGCCTCAAAGAGGCTCAAGCCGCCTATCGGCGCCTCTCGGACCGGTTGACGCCGGTGCAACGCGACGAAGCCGAGCGGTTCGCCGAGGACTGGAAGCCGGTGGGCGCAGCGCTCACCGAGGGTTTGGACCTCTCGGGCGCGGCAGCCGGCGGGTGATCAAAAGCTGGTTTGTTCCACCGATCGTGCTCCCGATTGTGTTTGGAGTAGGTTTTGCGGTGCTTGTTCTCGTGCGAGCGCTCCAGTGACGGCGCCCCTCACCGAGGAGCTTGCGCTGCCCGGTGGCGCCGATGCCGCATCGCTCGCGCGCGACATGATCGAGGTGCATGGGGGTGAGGCTGTCACCATCGCTCGCCACAACGCTCGGGCAGCAGCCCTCGCCTCGCAACCGCAACAGGCGAAGTCCTGGCTTCGGGTGGTTGACCTGATTCAGTGACAGAGGGCCGACGAACCGGCATCACCGCGCGGGGCGGACCGCCCGCTGTGACCTCCACCTTCTGCAACATAAGGACAAGGGTCATGTATATTTCGCTGACGACCAGCCAGGAGAACGGCTTCAAGAGATGGGCGGATGCGCACCGGCCCGACAATGACGATGACAATCCCGGTGGTGCGACGCCGATAGCCGTCACTGAACCGCCGGCCGACAATCGCGAGGCTGTCGAGGAGCCGCCCGAGCGGGAATAAGCGGGGACCAAGACAATGAAGCAAACACCACAACGGCGGCCCCACACGGCCGTCCGCGCCAATCGGCTTAAGGACAGATTAAAGGCAAAGAAAGGGAGCCGACGTCGCGGAGGACTGTGACACCGATCACGTCGCGATTGTCGTGCAGAGGGCTAGCCGACCGGACCAACGATCAGTCCGCAGCGGTTTGGCGGATTGGAACAACCGTTGCGGTGCTCGGCGCGGCAGCGCAGAACTTCGCCCAAGCCTCCGCGAGTTGGCGTCGCTTTTGAAACAGATCGCCGCGGCGATAGGCGGCCTCTACCTTGTCGGATACTGCGTGCGCCAGCGCCATTTCAGCGACTTCGGCCGGGAAGTTGGTGCGCTCGGCGGCCCAATCGCGGAACGTCGAGCGAAAACCGTGTGCGGTCAGATCATCACGTCCCAAGCGGCGCAACAGCATCAGAAACGCCA
>VAZF01000725.1 GCA_005888425.1 Alphaproteobacteria bacterium | reverse complement strand
CCAATGGCGCAGAGCAGAATTGCCAATGCTTCGATCACAACGACCGATGCCGAGATCCCGGTCCAGAGTGGCACCGCCGCCATTACGGCGATTGGCAATCCAGCCCAAAATGGATTCATCGCCGTGCCGCAAATAGCGGACGGCTTCTGACCAGCGGCGCGAGCACCGCATCGAGTGGCACCTCCGGGTGCCACTCCGCGATCGTCAACCCGCAGCGGCGTACTTCGCCCAATTTGACTTGCCACTCCATGGCCCACAGCTGGCATGCCATGTCGTCGAGGAGCGAGCCTCGGAGCACCCGCCGTGTTGGTTCAATCGGCGACACAGCCAGTAGGATCACGTCGAAGCCGCGCGCCACGAGATCGTTCATGGCGTTGATGAAGCGTTGGTCGAGCAGCGGGGTGAGCGCGATGACCAGCGCCTGCCGCGGTAACACCCGCACGGGCAGGCGATCGAGTTGCGGAACGACATAGCTGAAATGTGTTGCAGCAGGCAGCAAGCTTTCAACGAGCGCCTCGGCCTGGCGTCGCCCAGACTCCGGATTGATCCAGCGCAGAAACCCGCCGAACTCGACAAAGCCGACGCGGTCCTTGCGCGCGAGATAGGCGTTGGCGAGAGCAGCGGCGGCGCGCACCGTCAGATCAAGCGTCGAGAGGGGCGCCGCACCGGTATCCGAGAGCGTATCGAGAAGCAGCACGACATCCGCGTTACGCTCTTCATGAAAGCGTGTGACGTACAGCTGCTGGTTTCGCAGCGAGGCGCGCCAATTGATGTGGCGGGTGCGGTCGCCGGGAATGAAAGGGCGGATGTCGCCTGGCTCGATCCCCTCGCCCAGTCGCGGCGAGACGTTGTTGCCGAACGAGAACTGGGTCCGCGCCGGTCGCGGCAAGTTTCGAACAGGCTCGACATAAGGGTATACCGATACAGGCTTTGGCTTCGCTTGGAGCGTTTCGTACACGGCCAACCCGGAGCGATCCCAAAATCTCAGGTATACGGTGCCGAGATCGAAACGGCCGCGCGCAGGGCACAGCAACACGAAACTCCAATCGGCATCCTTTGCGGGATCGACATCGAGCACAACGCGGTTACTGCCATCGTTGACCTGTACCATCGCTGGAACTGCGACAAGTACTTCAACGATCGGGAGAGGCTCGTCGCTGGCAACGGTAACCGTCACCAATAATCGATCGCCCTCAGAGAGACGCGCGGCAGAAAGCTCCTGGGTTAGCGAGAGCCGGGGCGGCTGGTGTCGCGAGCCGCCGCTCAAGAGCCCGAGCGCCAGCGGGACGGCCACGACAAACAGCTCGACGCGATCGACAAGCACGCCGAGCAACAATGTCCAATTATGATATCCGCAGGAGCCACGCGCGAGACCCACAGCTCGGGACGCAGCACCAGGCGGTGCGCCAATGCCGGGACAGCCATCGCTTTGACGTCGTCGGGCGTCACGAAGTCGCTGCGCCGCAGCGCTGCTTCGGCGCGAGCCAGCCGTAGCAACGCGAGGCTGCCGCGCGGCGAGGCGCCCAACGCGATGCGTGGGTCCTCGCGGCTGGCTCTCGTAAGATCGACGATGTATTCCTCAATCGACCCGTCGACGTGCACATCTTCGAGCGCCGCCTGCATGCTGAGGAGATCGTCGCGTGTCGCGACTTTCTCGATATGCGCCTCTTCGGTCCGGCGCGTACGGCGTCGAGCGAGGATCTCACGTTCTTCCTCACGACCGGGATAGCCGACGGCGATCCGCATGATGAATCGGTCGAGCTGTGCTTCGGGGAGAGCGTAGGTCCCTTCCAGGTCGATCGGATTTTGCGTCGCGATGACAAGAAATGGCGCCTCGAGCGGATGGGATTCTCCTTCGACCGTAACCTGGCGTTCCTGCATAGCCTCGAGCAGGGCAGACTGGGTTTTCGGTGTCGCGCGGTTGATCTCGTCAGCCAGGAGGAGTTGGGTAAAAATCGGGCCACGGCGGAACTCGAACCGCGCTTCACGCTGATCGTACAGAAGGCTGCCAGTGATATCGCCGGGAAGCAGGTCCGGCGTGAACTGAATTCTCTTGAAGGTAAGGTCCAACGCCTCACTCAAGAGACGTGCGATCAGCGTCTTCGCCAGCCCGGGATAATCCTCGATCAAGATATGCCCGTTGGCGAGAATGCCGGCGAGCAGCTGCCGCAGGACATCGTCTTTCCCGACGATAATTCTCGATATCGCTGACAGAATTTCCCGGCAGCACGCCTCGATTTCGATGATCTTCATCGCCGGTCGGTGCTTGGGGTCGCGATGTGGTCTATCAATCTATGGATAGTGCGGAAGGACGGGCCCCGGCCTAGCCGGCTCCGCTCCGGCGGTATGGGCGCGTCGATGTGTCCGCGCGATCGCGCCAGGGTGCGCAACCGTGGCCACAGCACTTTCTCGAAGTAAGAGCGGCTCCTGCGCGCGCTCTCCAGTTCGTCACGCAGCTTGACGAACGCGAGATCGAGTTTCGGAGTTGCCGGTTGGCGTGTCAGAGCATTCTCGAACGGTGACGCCGGATCCCACCGGGGATCGCCGCGAAAATGCCTCCATACGTGAACGAGAAGGATACCGACAACAATGGCTACGGCGAGCCGGATTACGATCGGACGATTCGGGGGCGCGACGGCGTCATAAAGGAAGGAGGTCGCTGCGGCGAGGAGTATGAACAGCACGGCGTAACCGGCGATGATCCACGGCCACTGCCGTTCACGGTCCTGCGGCATTGGGCCTCTCCTCCCTAGCTTCCAGCGCAGTACGGATCTCGAGTAGCGATTGCCAGGCGCTGTCGCGCTCTTTGGCTCCAACCGGATGATGGCTGAAGCGCGCAAGCTCGAAGAGCTCTGTCAATTTGCGCACTGGCGAAAGCGGCATTGGCCATTTGCTGAGCACGGCACGCATGAACTCCAGTGGTGTCTGCGCCGGCCGACGCGGTAGTTTCGCGGTAGCCAGTGCCCGCTCGAAGTTGCCGTATATCTTGATGATGGCGGCACGGGCATTTAGCTCTGCTCTCAATTCATCGAGGCTGTCCTCAATCGCCATGGCGAGTTGCACCCTTGAACCGCTTGCCAACTCATCCCTGTGACGCCGTAGCCGGTCCCCAAAGCAAAGCCAAAGCACAACGCCCAGGCTGCCGGTCCCGGCCAGCAGCGCCAAGGCCCCGATCAGGCCGGTCGTGACCGACGATGCCGGCCGGAGCGGCGCGTCATCGATTGCCTGATGTTCCTCAAATGGACTGCCTCCAATGCTCCCGGCGGTAGCAGGGAGAAGGGACGATTGGCTGAGCCAAAAAATCGCTCCGGCCATCATCGCACCTGGCGCGAGCGCCAGCAGGATCAGGGCTATCTTCAAAAGAATTGGTATCTGCTCTGCCTCCTGATGCTCCTCATAGACATCGTCATCATTCTTGCGCCGACGCCGCCAGCCCAGCCCGATTGCGATGAAGGTTAGGCTTGCAATGGAAACCGCGACGACTGCCCCAATGACCAGCCAATCGGGCAGGGGTACCCAGACGCGCATCGCCAAACCGTCGACTGGCTCTCCTTCCGGTGACGAAAACCCGCTTGAGATCGCGAGCAGGAGCCCAATGCCGCAAGCGAGGCTCGGCCCGAGCGGTACCGGTACTCTGGTTTGACGGGGCATCAGCTTCGGCGTCACGTGCTACGTGATAGGAAGTGGGAGGCACGAACAGGATCGACCGCGACTGCGGAAGCTCGCTTTGACGCGGTCACATCCCTTGTGTCTGATCATTACCGCTGCTTCTGATAATTACCGCCGGAATAAGACCGCCTATTTGTCGAGCCAGACGTCTTCCATCCGCCACGCACCAAAAATGTAATTCACCATGATCGTCAGGTCCTTGATATA
>VAZF01000724.1 GCA_005888425.1 Alphaproteobacteria bacterium | reverse complement strand
ACCGCGACATCCTGCGGCCGCGCCTGCGGTTTGACCGCGACGGGTGGTGCGGGCGTCTCGGGCAGCGGCGGCACCCGGATCGCCTGGCCGGGCATGATGGGATCGCCGGCGCGGGCGCGCTTGCCGTCGACCCGGATCTGCCCGGTGCGCAGCAGTTTTTCGAGGCGGCCGTGGCTGAGGCCGGGGTAATGCCGCTTGAACCAGCGGTCGAGCCGTGCCGTGCCGTCGTCCGGCCGCACCGTCACTGTTTCGACGCCGGTCATTTTCCGCTGGGGGTTCCTAAGCCGGCGCGTTGCCGGAGCTTGTCCCAATAATCGAGCCGCTTCTTGACCTCGCGCTCGAAGCCGCGCTCCCCGGGCCGGTAAAAATTGCGCCGCTCGACATTGTCCGGGAAATAGTTCTGCCCGGAGAAGCCCTCCTCGGTCGCATGGTCGTAGACATAGCCTTTGCCGTAGCCGAGATCGCGCATCAGCCGGGTCGGCGCGTTCAGGATATGCTTCGGCGGCATCAGGGAACCGGTCTCGCGCGCCATCTGCTGCGCCTCGCCGAATGCGACATAGGCGGCATTCGATTTCGGCGCGGTCGCGAGGTAGATGACAAGCTGCGCGATTGCCAATTCGCCCTCGGGCGAGCCGAGCCGATCATAGGCGTCCCACGCGGCGAGTGCTTGGCTGATCGCCTGCGGCTCCGCGAGGCCGATATCCTCGACCGCGGCGCGGGTCAATCGGCGCAGGATGTAGATCGGGTCTTCGCCACCCGCCAGCATCCGCGCCAGCCAATAGAGCGCTGCGTCGGTATCGGAGCCGCGCAGCGATTTGTGCAGCGCGCTGATCAGATTGTAATGGCCTTCCTGCTGCTTGTCGTAGAGCGGCGCGCGGCGCTGCACGAGTTCCGCCAATTCCTGCGGTCCGAGCTCTCGGTTGCGCGGCAGCCGGTCGATCTCCTCGACGAGGTTCAATAGAAAGCGGCCATCGCCATCGGCCATCGCGCGCAGCGCCGCGCGGCCATCGGGCGACAAGGGGAGCCTGCGGCCGAGCTGCTTTTCGGCGCGTTCGAGGAGGGTTTCGAGCGCCGTGTCGTCAAGCCGGCGCAATACAAAGACCTGGGCGCGCGACAACAGCGCGCCGATCAGCTCGAAAGACGGGTTCTCGGTTGTCGCGCCGACGAGGATGACGGTGCCGTCCTCGACGACCGGCAGAAATGCGTCCTGCTGCGCGCGATTAAAGCGGTGGATCTCGTCAACAAAAAGGAGCGTCCCCTGCCCCATCTCGCGGCGCTTGCGAGCGCCGTCGAATACCTTTCGCAAATCGGCGACCCCGGAAAACACCGCCGAGAGCGGCTCGAAAACGAGCTCGGTCCCGTCCGCCAGCAAACGCGCGATCGTCGTCTTGCCGCAGCCCGGCGGGCCCCACAAGATCATCGAGGCGAGATGCCCCGACGCAACCATGCGGCCGATCGGTCCTTCGGGACCGAGAAGGTGGTCCTGGCCGATGACCTCGGATAATTGACGCGGCCGCAGCCGGTCGGCGAGCGGGTGCGGCGCCTGCGCTTCAAACAGCGTGCTCATTATCCGGCTGATATGGGCCGGCGGGGCTGGCCTTGCAAAGCGTTGTGAGTCCCTATCAGCGGCGTGTCAGGCGGCCTCGATGACGATGCCCATACGCTTGCCGAGCGCGCGAAGCGCAGCATCGATCTGATTGATCCGGCTCTGGTGCAGCGGATCGCGGAGCCGGCGCACCGTTTTTTCATCCGTGCCGAGCCGGCGTGCCAAAGCGACATTCGATACTCCGGCAGCGAGCATCGCATCATGCAAAGCAAGCTTGGCCGCGACAAGCGGCGGCACATAGGCTACCGGGCGACCGCGAGCCGCGGAAGGACGCGGCAGCCGCTCGGCTTTATCCGTGTAGAAGGAAAGAGCGGTGACGAGAGCATCCT
>VAZF01000723.1 GCA_005888425.1 Alphaproteobacteria bacterium | reverse complement strand
TGGGTTTGGGCCGCATGCCGGCGGCCGGCGGGGGGAAGCCGGGGTCGAGGAAGGCGGCGACTGGGATTTCGCGCCGGACATCGTCGTGACCGACGGTGCGGAGATCGCCGGCGGAAAGTGGCGCTTCGAGGCGGTGCACACGCCCGGACACACCTCGAACCATTTGTGCTTTGCGCTCCCGGACAGCGGCATCCTGTTCAGCGGCGACCATGTCATGGGGTGGTCGACCAGCGTCATCGCGCCGCCCGACGGCGATATGGCGGCGTATATGGCCTCCCTCGACAAATTGCTGGCGCGCCAGGACGCGGTCTATTGGCCGACTCACGGGCCGGCGATCACCGAGCCCCAGCGGCATGTCCGGGCCTTTATCGCGCATCGCCGAGAGCGCGAGGCCGGCATCATCGATTGCCTGAAAGCGGGAGTGGAGACGACGGACAAAATTGTCGAACGTCTCTATGCCGGCCTCAACCCAGCATTGCGCGGGGCGGCGGCCCGTTCGGTGCTGGCGCATCTGATCGACTTGATCGCCCGCGACATCGTCACCGCCGATGGTCCGGCCACAGTCGCGGCGCATTTCAAGCTGCGTCACAAGCCGCGGAGCCGCTAGGTTTCGGACAGGCAGGGGCGCCGTAAAGTCGCTTGCGGGCAACACCTGCAACTAAAATGACGCACCCCCATATCAACCGCACGGTTTTTGCGATTCACCGCTTTAGTCGAATGAACGGAAGTGCTATGTGCACGTTATTATCATGTCGTGGCGCTCAGCTTGGGAGAGGATCGTGGTCAAGAGAGCTACCCCATTGGTTGTGTTGACTGTCGCGGCGGCCATCGGGTTGGCCGCCTGCGCTTCTAAGACGGAGACGGTGTCGACCGCCCCGCCGCCGCCCCCGCCGCCGAGCTATGCGCCTCCGCCGCCGCCGGAGCCCTATGTGGCTCCCGCGCCGACGCGGAGGCATTCCGTCTCGAAGAAGAAGCGGGTCCGCCACGTGCGGCACCGCGTGACAAAGAAAACGACGACCAGCACAACGACGACGACGGCACCGAGCCGGTAAATCGCCGTTTGGGCGTCTGATTAGCGAGGGCGCAGCCGCCGGCTGCGCCCTTTTGCTTTGCCCGCTTTGACGAGGCGGGATCAGCCCAAATGAGCGAGGTATTGCGCCACGAAGTCACAGCCGACGCTCTCGGCATAGGCTTCGCTGAGCCGGCGCGTGACCGGACCCGGGATCGGGCCCGGCAACTGGCGTCCGCCGATGCTGCGCACCGGGCAGATGCAGAGGCTCGTCGAGGTCATGAAGATCTCGTCGGCGGTAGCCGCGTCATAGAGGTCGAGATCGGCCTCCTTGCAGGCGATGCCGAGCTCGCCGCACAGCTCCATGGCGGCGGCGCGGCTGACCCCGGGCAGCACAAAGCGCTCGTGCGGCGTCACGACCGCGCCGTCGCGCACCAGAAAGATGTTGCTGCCGATCCCTTCGGCGAGATGGCCGTTCGCGTCGAGCAATACCGACCAGGCAGCCTTGTCCTGCGCCTTGGCTTCGAGATCGGCCATGATCAGGTTCAGATAATTGTGCGTCTTGGCGCGCGGCGAGAGCGAATCCGGCGGCACCCGCCGGGTCGGCGGCACGACGATGTCGATGCCGTCGCGGAACAGCCGGGCGCGCGCCTTCAGCGGCAGCGGGATGCATTCGACGATGACATTGGGGCCGGTATGCTCCCAGCCCTCGTCGCCGACCGCATCGACGCCGCGCGACACCCGCTGGCCGACCCAGTAATCGGTCTCCGGGGTCAGGAAGTGCCGGTTGCGCTCGAGCACCGCCTCGCTGGCCGCGACCATCTCCGCCGGGGCAAGGCCGGGGTCAATTCGTAAATAACGCAGCGAGCGATAAAGCCGGTCGACATGCTCCTTCAGCTTGAACGGCCGGCCGTTGAAGGTACGAGT
>VAZF01000722.1:1068-2804 GCA_005888425.1 Alphaproteobacteria bacterium | reverse complement strand
GGCGTCGAATGCGGCGTATACCGCGTCGCGCGCCCGGGCATGCGCCAGCTGAAAATCGAGATGCGCCTTTGTCGGCAATGCTGTGCCGGTGCGGCCGAGCCCGACCCGTGCCGGGGTCGCTCGGCGCAACTCGGGCCAGGAGAGAGCGCGGCCCTCGCTCATTGGACCGCCGCGACAAGCCGCTGCAGGGGCAGCGCCTTGTCCAGATGTTCGTGGCGGGTCAGCCGGCCTGCGGAATCGGCAATGCCCATGCGTTCGAGCCAGGCTTCAAACTCCGGAGCCGGGCGCTTGCCCAGCACTCGACGGAGATACAGCGCATCGTGGAACGAGCTGCTCTGATAGCTCAGCATGACATCGTCGGCGCCGGGGACGCCCATCATGTAGGTGCAGCCCGCGACGCCGAGCAAGGTCATTAGGGCGTCCATATCGTCCTGATCGGCTTCCGCATGATTGGTGTAGCAAACATCGCAGCCCATCGGCAGTCCGAGCAACTTGCCGCAGAAATGGTCCTCCAGCCCCGCGCGTATGATTTCCTTGCCGTCGAACAGGTATTCCGGGCCGATAAACCCAACCACCGAATTGACCAGAAACGGATCAAACGCGCGCGCCACGGCGTAGGCGCGGGCTTCCAATGTCTGCTGGTCGACGCCGTGATGCGCCTCGGCCGACAGCGCGCTGCCCTGACCGGTCTCGAAATACATGACGTTGCTGCCGACAGTGCCGCGGCCGAGCGACAGCGTTGCGTCCCGAGCCTCCCTGAGCAGCGCGAGATTGATACCGAAATGGCGGTTTGCCGCTTCGGTCCCGGCAACCGACTGAAAGACCAGATCGACTGGCGCGCCGCGCTCGATCGCGGCGAGCGCCGTCGTCACATGGGCCAGCACGCAGCTCTGACCGGGCAGATCGAGCCGCTCGCGCAGCTGATCGAGAAAGCGCGTCAATTCGAGATATTTATTGAGGCTGTCGGTCGCCGGGTTGATGCCGATCACGGCGTCGCCCGAACCCAGCATCAGCCCGTCGAGAATCGAGGCGGCGATCCCGCGCACGTCATCGGTCGGATGATTGGGTTGCAGCCGCGTCGACAGCCGGCCTTCGAGCCCGATCGTGTTGCGAAATCGGGTCACGACCCGGCATTTCGCCGCCACGCTGATCAGATCCTGCAGCCGCATGATCTTCGACACCGCGGCGGCGATCTCGGGCGTCAGCCCGGCGACTATGTGGGCGAGAGCCGGGGTGTCAACGGCATCCGAGAGGAGCCAATTGCGCAGTTCGCCGACGGTCATCGCTGCGATCGGGACAAAGGCGTCGCGGTCGTGGCTGTCTATGATGAGCCGGGTGATCTCGTCCGTCTCGTACGGCAGGACGGGATCTTCGATCAACCGGCGCAATGGCAGATCGGCTAGCGCAAGCTGCGCCGCGACCCGTTCAGTCATATCGGCCGCCTCCAGCCCCGCCAGCCGATCGCCCGATCGGGGTGGCGTCGCGCGCGCCAAGAGCGTCTTCAGATCTGCGAAGACGTAGCGGGTCCCGCCGACCGTTTCCGCGTAGCCCAATCCTGGTTCCTCTCGTGGTGGGATAAGCTCGCGGCCGATCATATCGTCTCGCGGAAAATCCGTCCCTTGTGCCGCGACAATGGCTCCCGCATATATCGCGGACGGCCTGCCCGGCCCCGCCGCGACGGAATTCATGGACGATGTCGCCCAGCCGCTGCTCGATTTCATCAAGGCGCATTCGGA
>VAZF01000722.1:0-1004 GCA_005888425.1 Alphaproteobacteria bacterium | reverse complement strand
GGCTCGGCCGCAACTTTGGTGGCGGCATCGCTCGGGTGTGGCCGTTCTCGCGTCATCCCGAACTGTTATCGAGGGGAATCCTGTTCTTCGAACGCCATGGCGGGAAGAGCGTGTTTATCGGCCGTTTTTTCGGGCCGGTCCGGGCCGTTGTTCCGCTCGCCGCCGGCATCATGCAAATGCCCCGCGGCCGCTTCTGGCTGGCTAATGTGATCTCGGCCCTGGTCTGGGCGCCGATGTTGCTTCTGGTAGGCGATGTGGTTGGAGAAGTCGGCGATCGCCTGATCGGCACCGCCAACACGATGATCATTGTTTTCGGCGGGCTGACGCTCGTCGGGATCGCGGCGGTTATTTGGGCGGCTTTCCGCGCCGCCCGCCCAAGGGCCTGAGGTCCTCCTAGCGGCTGCGGCCGGCCGCTGCGGGCGCTGCACGCTCCCCAATCCGGGCATGAGCGACGATGTAATTGTCGACATGTGTGGCCAACGTGTCGGTACTTTCGAGGAAAAAATGATCGGACCCGGGAATCTTCCGGTATTCGATCTTGATGTCGCGCTGATGCGACAGCTTGTGAACCAGCTTCTGCACCGACTCGTGGGGCACCAGAGTGTCCTGATCACCTTGCAGGATCAGACCGGAAGACGGGCAGGGCGCGAGGAAACTGAAATCATACTGGTTGGCCGGCGGCGACACCGAGATGAAGGCATCGATTTCCGGCCGCCGCATCAGCAGCTGCATGCCGATCCAGGCGCCGAACGAATAACCGGCGACCCAGCAGGTCGGGGCGTTCGGGTTGTAGCCCTGCAGCCAATCGAGCGCCGCCGCGGCATCGGCCAGCTCGCCCTCACCGCGGTCAAAGCTGCCCTGGCTGCGCCCGACGCCGCGGAAATTGAACCGCAATGTCGAAAAGCCCCGCTTCACGAAACACTGATACAGCGTGTAGACGATCTTATTGTTCATCGTCCCGCCATGCAGCGGGTGCGGGTGCAACACCAGTGCCATCGGCGCAT
>VAZF01000721.1 GCA_005888425.1 Alphaproteobacteria bacterium | reverse complement strand
ACAACCAGACGCTCTGCGCTGCCTCCCATTCTGTCTCACGGACGTAAAGGCGCTGCGATTTGGCGCTCTCGCGCCAATCGATACGAGTTGCGGCATCGCCCGGCTCATATTGCCGAAACTGCCAGAAGGTCTCGCCCTGCCCGACCCGACGTCGGCCATGCACCCCTTGCGCCACGGTTGTTGCGACCCGCTCGGCCGCGACCAGCAGCGGCGGCAGAACGGCAGCCGACTGCTCGGCGCGGTCTCGCAAACTGGCGCGCAACGAACTCGCGGCGCCCAGCCTCTCGGACAGGCGCCCGACGGTTTGCTGGCTGATGGTTTGAGTCGAGATCACCGCAGCGGCATCGTCATGTGATCGATCACCTGCGTGACGGTCACTCCTTCGGCGCGTCCAGCGAAGCTGACCGCCATGCGGTGGCGCAAGACTGGCGGCGCCAAGGCTAGGACGTCGTCGATTGACGGCGCGTAGCGTCCGTCGATCAGGGCGCGCGCCCGGCAGGCTAGCATCAGAGCCTGGCTGGCGCGCGGCCCCGGCCCCCAGGCGACAAAGCGGCGCGGCCCCTCGGCGTTCTCATCCGGACGGCCCGAGCGCACCAGCGACAGAATCGCGTCGACGACACTGTCGCCCACCGGGATCTGCCGCACGAGCCGCTGCGCTGCCTGCAATTCCGCCGTTGTCATTGCCGGTCGCGGCGATTGCTCGTTAAGGCCGGTCGTGGCGATCAGCATCAGCCGCTCGGCATCGCGGTCGGGATAATCGACATCGATCTGCAGCAAAAACCGGTCGAGCTGCGCCTCGGGGAGCGGATAGGTGCCTTCCTGCTCGAGCGGGTTCTGCGTTGCCAGCACGTGAAACGGCTGCGGCAGCGGATGGTACTGCCCGGCGATCGACACCCGCCCTTCCTGCATGGCCTGCAGCAAGGCTGATTGGGTGCGCGGGCTGGCGCGGTTGATCTCGTCCGCCATCAAAAGCTGACAGAACACCGGGCCGCGAATAAAGCGGAACGAGCGCCGGCCGGTCTCGCTTTCCTCCAGCACTTCCGAGCCGAGAATGTCGGCCGGCATCAGATCGGGCGTGCACTGGATGCGCTTGTCGTCGAGGCCGAGAATCGTGCCGAGGGTCTCGACAAGCCGCGTCTTGGCGAGTCCGGGGACGCCGATCAACAGCGCGTGCCCGCCGGACAAGAGCGTGATCAGCGCTTGCTCGACGACCTCGCGCTGCCCGAAGATGACCTCGCCGACCCGGTCGCGAACAAGGCTTAGCCGCTCGCCGAGCGCCTCGACTTCGGCGACCAGATCCGCCGGACCGGCGCCGCCCTGGGCGGCGTTGAAGGGGGTGGTGGATACCAAGCCGTTAATCCTTTTTCACATGACTGCATTGTTGAGACTGATGGAAAAGCCAGCTTCGGGCAATTCCTCCCCCGCCGGACGGCCCGGTCCCCGCCGGCCGCCCATCGAGCTCGGTGATCTCGATATGCGGATCGCCCGTGACGGCACCTGGTATTATCGGGGTTCTCCGATCAACCGCATCCCCTTGGTCAAGCTGTTCGCCTCCGTGCTGCGCCGCGAATCGGGCGGCAGCTACTGGCTGGTCACCCCAGCCGAGCGCGGTCGGGTCACCGTGGAGGACGTACCTTTCGTGGCAGTTGCCGTCGAGGTGCAAGGAACGGGCCGCGCGCAGCAACTGATCTTCCGAACCAATCTCGACGAGATTGTGACGGCGGGCCCGGACCATCCGCTGCGCGTCGAAACCGCTGCCGACGGGACGCCCGCGCCTTATATCCTGGTACGGCCGGGGCTCGAAGCCCGCCTCGCCCGACCGGTCTTTTATGAGCTGGCCGAGCTCGGGCACGAGGAGCAGGTCGGGGGCGAGGAGCAATTCGGCGTATGGAGTGGCGGCATGTTTTTCCGGCTCGGCGAGATCGA
>VAZF01000719.1 GCA_005888425.1 Alphaproteobacteria bacterium | reverse complement strand
TTCACCGAGGTCGAGAAGCAGCGCGAGACCGGCTATGCGAGCGCGGCCTCCACCGATTACGTGCGGCCGGAAAATCTGCGCGCGGCGCAGAATCTGCGCTCGGAATTCCGCAACTTGACGATGGCGCAGCTCGAGGAGCAGGCCGAGCACATGCCGATGGGCACCGCCGACGAGGTCGCCCAGCGCATCATCGACGCCGCCGAAAGCGCCGGCGCCAACCAGGTGCAGATCGCGATGAACCGCGGCTGCCTGCCGCACGATCTGTTCATGAACCAGATCGAGCGCTTTGCCCGCGAAGTCCTGCCACGCCTCCAGGCGCATGAGGTGAAGCGCGTCCCCGCAGCCGAAGAGGCAATGGCGTAACCGGCTCGTGCGTTCAGGCGACGCGCGCCTGCGGCAGCGGCACGAGCTTGGGCGGCCGGGGAGAGACCAGCGGTGACTGCCACTCGCCGGAATCGTATCCGGCGATCTCGCGGTCGACCATCGCCATGACAAAACGCGAGAACGGCCCGAGGTGCAGGTAGATCCCGGCCAGCATGCCGATGGCCTCGACGGCCCGCGGATTGTCGCGGGCGCATTCGCGGAACACCTTCAGGAACGGCCATAGGGCCCGCGGCTGGCGCGCCGCGATGCGCGATACGAGCCGCCAGACCAGGACGATGTCACGCACCGGAATCGATAGGAAGCGGTGCGGCGGCGGATCGCGACGGGCGCTGCGGTCCAGCTTGGGCCGATCGAGCAGCTGCGCCACCGCGCGCACGCGCTGGTAATAGGCGTGCGGCTCATAAATACCGGCGAGCACGGTCCGGTAATCCAACAGGATGTCGCGCCGCCGCCGCGCCGTTTCGAAGTTGAGCCCGCCGGTGCATTGATCGCCGATGCCCTCCCTTGCGGCCCGCCCGGTGACGTAATCCGGCGGATACAACCGCTCCTCGCGCGCCAGCCGGCGGGTCAGCTGCGTGTTGGGCAACGCGTATAGCAGCCCGACCATGCAGACCGGGATCGCGGTGGCATCGATGCACTCGATCATTGCGTCAGCGATCGAGCCCTTCTCGCTGTCGAATCCGAGGATGAACCCGGCGGTCACAAACATGCCGGCGCGGTAGATCTTGTGAATGCCGTCGGCCAGCACCCGCCTTGTATTCTGCTTCTTCTGCATCGACACCAGCGTGTCGCTGTCCGGGCTTTCGATGCCGACGAACACGGTGAAGAAATTTGCTTCTCGCATCAGCGCCAGCAGCGCGTCGTCGTCCGCGAGGTTGATCGAGGCCTCGGTCGAGAAGCGGAACGGATACCCCCAGGCCTTCTGCCATTGGATCAGGTGCGGCAGGAAAGCCTTCACTGCCTTTTTGTTGCCGATGAAGTTGTCGTCGACAAAATCGACCCAGCCGCGATGCCCAAGCTCATAAAGCCTGTCGAGCTCGGCCAGCATCTGTTCCGCGGTCTTGACCCGCGGCTTGCGCCCGTAGAGCTCGATGATGTCGCAGAACTCACAGTTGAAGGGGCAGCCACGCGCGAATTGCACGCCGACATGGATATAATTGGCGCGCTTCAGCAGGTCGAAACGCGGGATCGGGCTGCGCGTGATGTCAGCGGTGAATTTCTCGGCTTCGAACGTCCCCTGACGGATTCCGGAATTCCAGGCATGGATGAAGGCGCCGATGATCGCCTCCGCCTCTCCGAGAACCCGAAAGTCCGCCGCTTCATAGGCCTCGGGCGACGAGGTGATGTCGGGCCCGCCGACCGCCACCGGCCGGCCGCGCGCATGCGCCAGATCGATAACGTGAAGCGTATCTGCTTGTTGTGGCAGCATCCCGCCGGTCATGACCAAACCCGCCCAGTCGAAATCCGCATCGCGCAGCGTCTCGGTGTTGCGGTCGACAAGGCGGCAGTCCCAATCTGCCGGCAGCAATGCCGCCACCGTGATCAGCCCAAGCGGCGGCGCGGGGTAGCGCGCGCCATACACCTCGCACGCCACCCGGAAGCCCCAGAACGACTGGCGCTTCCTCTTCCTCGGACAGGGTATCAACGAGGGGACTGAATAGCGACGCGTATTCCGCCGAGTCAGCGATGCCCGAGATTCTGCGGCAAAGGCTGCCAATGCGCTATTGCGCACCACCGCTCTTGATTTCGGCCATGCATGAGAACAAATAGGGTACATTCTGCGAGAGATGGAGGCTGAAGCGGGGCTGTTTGTATGGCGGATAAAACAGCGGGACGCGTCGCTCGGCCATCGACCGGACGCGAGTGCGCCGGGTGTTGGCTCTCGGTCATGTCTGGCTGCAAATCCGCTGCAAATGCAGCCAGCCTGCCGCTCGCCGGCGCCCCGCGAGCGACCTGACCGCGTCATTTGGGGCGAAGGACGACGAAGCCCGTATTTGCCTGTAACTACCGCCGGAACCGGCCTGGTCCTCCCGGGCGCGGGATGACTTCGAATTCGTCAGTATGTATATCTACACATCGTGAACAGCCGAGAGGTCGTCAGGGCGCTCGAAAGCGATGGATGGTATCGGGTCGCGCAGAAGGGCAGCCACGTACAGTTCAAGCATCCGACGAAGCACGGCCGCATCACGGTTCCGCATCCCGAGCGCGACATCCCGATCGGGGCGCTGCGGAGCATCGAGCGTCAGGCCCGAGTGAAACTGAGATAAACGGCTATGCGGCAATACATTGCTCTGATCCACAAGGACGCGGACAGCGATTACGGCGTCTCGTTCCCGGATTTCCCGGGCGTCGTCACGGCGGGTAGGACGCTCGATGAGGCACGCGCTCTGGCGGAGGAAGCGCTCGCCTTCCATATCGAAGGGCTGGTCGAGGACGAAGAAGCGATTCCGGCGCCCTCCAGCCTCGAAGCTGTGATGAAAGACCTCGGCAATCGCGATGGGGTTGCCATCCTCGTGGCGGCAAAGGCCAAATCCGGAAAGGCCGTGCGCGTCAACATCACGCTCCCCGAGGACGTGCTGGCCGAGATCGACCGTTATGCCGAGGATCACGGATTTACGCGGTCGGGCTTTCTGACTCAGGCTGCAAAGCGCGCGCTTCAGGAGAGCGACAAAAGAACACAGAAAAGGTAGAGCCCCGATGGACGGCAGCGACATCTCGATCGAGCAATTCGGCATCGGCCAACCGGTCAAGCGGCGCGAGGACCAGCGCTTTCTGACCGGCGCCGGGCATTTTACCGACGATATCG
>VAZF01000205.1 GCA_005888425.1 Alphaproteobacteria bacterium | reverse complement strand
CCGCACCCATAAGCGGGTGCTCGATATCGTCGATCCGACGCCGCAGACCGTCGATGCGCTGATGAAGCTCGATCTCGCCGCCGGCGTCGATGTCGAGATCAAGCTCTAGGGGATCGTGATGCGGACCGGTCTCATTGCGCAGAAGCTCGGGATGACCCGGGTATTCACCGGCGAGGGCAACCACGTCGCGGTAACCGTGCTGCGCGTCGCCAATTGCCAGGTCGTCGCCCAGCGCACGCAGGAGACGGACGGCTACACCGCGCTGCAACTCGGGGTCGGCGCCGCCAAGGTCAAGAATGTCACTAAGCCCCAGCGCGGCCATTTCGCTAAAGCCAAGGTCGAGCCGAAAGCAAAGCTCGCCGAGTTCCGCGTCTCCGAGGACGCGCTTGTCGATGTCGGTGCCGAGATCACCGCGGCGCATTTCGTCCCCGGGCAATATGTGGATGTGACCGGCACCAGCATAGGCAAGGGCTTTGCCGGCGGCATGAAGCGCTGGAATTTCGGCGGGTTGCGTGCGACGCATGGCGTTTCCGTATCGCATCGCAGCCTCGGCTCGACCGGGCAGCGGCAGGATCCGGGCAAAACCTTCAAGAACAAGAAGATGGCCGGCCATCTCGGCGCCGCGCGGGTCACCACGCAAAGCCTGCGGATAGTCTCGGCCGATGCCGAGCGCGGTGTCCTGATGATCATGGGCGCGGTGCCCGGCAGCGAAGGCGGCTGGGTCTTGATCAAGGATGCGGCGAAGCGCAAAGCCCCCGAGGGGTTGCCGTTTCCGGCCGCCCTGCGCGGCGATGGCAGCGAGGCGCCGCCGCCTGAGGCGGCCGAAGAGCCCGCGGCCGCCCAAGAGCCCGCGGCCGCCCAAGAGCCCGCGGCCGAAGGTGCGGAGGGGCCGGCGGCATGAAGCTCACCGTCCGCAATCTCGACAATCAGGAAGTCGGCGATATCGAGCTGTCCGAAGCGGTCTTCGGCCTGCCGGTCCGCCGCGACATCCTGGCGCGTGTCGTCAACTGGCAGCTCTCCAAGCGCCGCGCCGGCACGCACAAGACAAAGGGCGTCAGCGACATCAGCGGCACGACCAAAAAGCCCTATCGCCAGAAGGGCACCGGCCGCGCCCGCCAGGGCAGCCTGCGCTCGCCGCAATTCCGCGGCGGTGCGGTGATCTTTGGCCCGGTCGTGCGCAGCCATGAATTCGGCCTGCAGAAAAAGGTGCGCCGGCTCGGTCTCAAGACCGCGCTGTCGGCGAAGCAAGCCGAGGGCAAGCTCGTCGTCGTCGACGAGGCGCGGCTGGACGACGCGAAGACAAAGGCGTTGCGCTCGCGCTTCGAGGCGCTCGGCTGGGGGTCGGTTCTGATCATCGACGGCGCGGTCAACGAGAGTTTCGCGCGCGCCGCTCGCAATCTGCCAAAGGTCGATGTGCTGCCGGAGCAGGGCGCCAATGTCTATGACATCCTGCGGCGCGACACGCTCGTCCTGACGCGCGCCGCCGTGCAACAGCTCGAGGCCCGTCTCCGATGAGCCGCTTCCGTGTCATCCCGCCGGCTGAGACGCGCCTGACGCGTCAGGAGATGTACGACATCGTGCGCTCGCCGGTGATCACCGAGAAGGCGACCTCCGCATCCGAGCACAATCAGGTCATTTTCCGGGTTGCGCTCGACGCGACAAAGCGCGAGGTCAAGGCGGCTGTCGAAGGCCTGTTTGACGTCAAGGTCGATGCCGTCAACACGATCCGCGTCGAGGGCAAGACAAAGCGGTTTCGCGGCCAGCCCGGCCGCCGCTCCGATTACAAAAAGGCGATCGTCACGCTGGCCGAAGGCTCGCGCATCGACGTGACCACAGGGATCTAGCGATGGCGCTAAAAACCTTCAATCCGACAACCCCCTCGCAACGCCATCTCGTTATCGTCGACCGTAGCGAGCTGTGGAAGGGGAAGCCCGTCAAGACGTTGACCGAGGGTCTGCGCCAGAAGGGCGGCCGCAACAATTCCGGCCGCATCATGGTGCGCTGGCGTGGCGGCGGTCACAAACGGCGCTATCGCGTCGTCGATTTCAAGCGGCGCAAAGACGATGTCGCGGCGGTTGTCGAGCGGCTCGAATACGACCCGAACCGCACCGCCTTCATCGCGCTGATCCGCTACCCCGATGGCGAACAATCCTACATCCTCGCGCCGCAGCGGCTGCGCGCCGGCGACAGCGTCGTCTCAGGCGAGCGGGTCGACGTCAAACCGGGCAACGCGATGCCGTTGCGCAACATGCCCCTCGGCACGATCGTCCACAATGTCGAGATGAAGCCGGGGAAGGGTGGCCAGATGGCCCGCTCAGCCGGCACTTATGTTCAGTTGGTCGGCCGCGAGCAGGGTTACGCGCTATTGCGGATGACCTCGGGCGAGATGCGGATGGTGCGCGCCGAATGTCGCGCGACGATCGGCGCGGTGTCGAACCCCGATCATCAGAACATCGTCATCGGCAAGGCCGGGCGGAACCGCTGGCTCGGCCGCAAGCCCTCGGTGCGCGGTGTCGCGATGAACCCGATCGATCACCCACATGGCGGCGGCGAAGGCAAGACCTCCGGCGGCCGTCATCCGGTGACCCCGTGGGGCAAGCCGACCAAAGGCAAGAAGACCCGGCAAAACAAGGCGACGGATCGGCTGATCATCCGCCGCCGTCAGTCGAAGTAATCAGGACGGAGAGAGAGCGTGGCGCGCTCGGTATGGAAAGGGCCGTTTGTCGACGGCTATCTGATGAAGAAAGCCGAGAAGTCGCGCGGCTCCGGCCGCAACGAGGTGATCCGCACCTGGTCGCGCCGCTCGACGATCTTCCCGCAATTCGTCGGCCTGACGTTCGGTGTCTATAACGGCCATAAATTCATCCCGGTGCTGGTGACCGAGAACATGATCGGCCACAAGCTCGGCGAGTTCGCGCCGACCCGCACCTTTTACGGCCATGCCGGCGACAAGCGGGCAAAGAGGACCTGAGATGGGCAAGCAAGCCGCCGCCCGCCGTCTCGCCGACAATGAAGCCTCCGCGTTTCTGCGCGCGCTGCGCAGCAGCGCGCAGAAGCTGAACCTCGTCGCGCAGACGATCCGCGGCAAGGACGCGGCGGACGCTTTGGCCGAGCTGACCTTCTCGCGCCGCCGCATCGCGCAGGATGTAAGGAAGGTACTCCAGGCGGCCATCGCCAACGCCGAGAACAACCATCAGCTCGATGTCGACCGGCTCTATGTTAAGGAAGCGACGGTCGGCCGGGCTTTTGTCATGAAGCGTTTCCACACGCGCGGCCGCGGCCGCTCGGCGCGCATCGAAAAGCATTTCGCGCATCTCAGCATTGTCGTGCGCGAGCGCGCCGAAGACGAAGTTGGAGAGGGTGCCTGATGGGACAGAAAGTCAATCCGATCGGGCTGCGGCTCGGCATCAACCGCACTTGGGATTCGCGCTGGTTCTCGCGCAAGGAATACGGCAACCAGCTGCTCGACGATCTGAAATTGCGCAAATTCCTCGGCGGCCGGTTGACCCAGGCGGCGATCTCAAAGGTGTTGATCGAGCGCGCCGCGAAAAAGACCCGCATCACCTTGCATTCGGCGCGCCCTGGCGTCGTCATCGGCAAGAAGGGCGCTGACATCGACAAGCTGCGCGGCGACATCGCCAAGGTCACGAACAGCGAGGTCAGCCTCAATATCATCGAGATCCGGAAGCCCGAGATCGAGGCGAAGCTGATCGCCGAGGGCATCGCCCAGCAATTGGAGCGCCGCGTCGCCTTCCGCCGCGCAATGAAGCGCGCCGTCCAATCGGCGATGCGGTTTGGCGCCCAGGGCATCCGCATCAACTGCTCCGGCCGGCTCGGCGGCGCCGAGATCGCGCGCATGGAATGGTACCGCGAGGGCCGGGTGCCGCTGCACACGCTGCGCGCCGATGTCGATTTCGGCACCGCGACGGCAAAGACCACCTACGGCACCTGCGGCGTCAAGGTCTGGGTGTTCAAGGGCGAGATCCTGGCGCATGACCCGATGGCGCAGGATAAGCGCGTCGCCGAAGGTCAGCCGCCCGAGCGCGGCGGCCGCCGTGAGCGCGACCGCGAATAGGTGGCCGAGACATGCTTGCTCCGAAACGCAGCAAATACCGCAAGGCGCATAAGGGCCGCATTCATGGCGTGGCCAAGGGCGGCACGTCGCTCAATTTTGGCGCCTTCGGCCTCAAGGCGGTCGACCCTGGCCGCATCACGGCGCGCCAGATCGAGGCGGCGCGGCGCTCGATCACGCGCCACATCAAGCGCGTCGGCCGCGTCTGGATCCGCATCTTCCCCGACGTCCCGGTATCGTCCAAACCGGCCGAGGTTCGCATGGGGAGCGGCAAGGGCTCGCCGGAATTCTGGGTGTGCCGCGTCAAGCCCGGCCGCATCATGTTCGAGCTCGACGGCGTCTCGCCTCAGATCGCCCGTGAGGCTTTTGATTTGGCGGCCGCGAAATTGCCGATCGCAACCCGTTTTGTCAGCCGCACCGGCGAGGAGGCGCAGCCGTGAAGGGCAGAAAAGCCGGCGATTTGCGCGCGCGCAGTGAGGATGAATTGACCGAAGAGGTCGACACGCTCGGCAAGGAGATCTTCAACCTGCGTTTCCAGCGCGCCAGTGGCCAGCTCGAAAACACCGCGCGGGTGCGCCAGGTGCGGCGCGACATCGCCCGCATCAAGACCATTCTCGGCGAGCGGCGCCGCCCGGCGATCTCGCAAGCCAAGGCTCGGAGTTAGCATGCCGAAACGCGTTCTCCAGGGCGTCGTAACCAGCGACGCTTGCGACAAGACGGTGATTGTGCGCGTCGAGCGGCGCTTCATGCATCCCGTCTACAAGAAGTTCATCTCGCGCTCGAAGAAATTCGCGGCGCACGACGAGGAAAACCGCTACCGCGCCGGCGACGCGGTCAAGATCGAGGAAACCCGCCCGATCTCGAAGCGCAAGTCTTGGATCGTCATCGAGGGGCCGGCGGATGCGGCGCCCGGGCGCGGTAACCGTCGCGCTGCCGCCGAGACGGCGCCCGAAGCGCCGCCGCGCCGCCGCCGTGCGTCGCGGAGCGCGGCGGGTGAAGAGGCGGGAGGCGCCGCATGATCCAGATGCAGACCAATCTCGACGTCGCCGACAATTCCGGCGCGCGGCGGGTTCAGTGCATCAAGGTGCTCGGCGGGTCGAAGCGCAAGACCGCCACGGTCGGCGATGTCATCATTGTCTCGGTCAAGGAGGCGATCCCGCGCGGCCGCGTCAAGAAGGGCGACGTGCACCGCGCTGTGATCGTGCGTACCGCCAAGGAAATCCGCCGAGACGACGGCAGCGCGATCCGCTTCGACCGCAACGCGGCCGTCTTGATCAGCCGCCAAGGCGAGCCGATCGGCACCCGCATCTTTGGGCCGGTGACCCGCGAACTCAGGGCGCGCCGCTTTATGAAGATCGTCTCGCTCGCGCCCGAGGTGCTGTGACGATGGCGAAGCTGAAGATCAAAAAGGACGACAACGTCGTCGTCATCAGCGGCCGCGACAAGGGAAAGCAGGGCAAGGTGCTGCGCGTTTTTCCGGCCGAGGAGCGCGCCGTCGTGCAGGGCGTCCACATCGCGCGTCGGCATTCGAAGCCCAGCATGGGCGATCCCGGCGGCATCGTCGAGAAAGAGCTGAAGATCCACATCTCGAACCTCGCCCATATCGATCCGCAGACCAACAAGCCGACCCGTGTCGGCTACAAATTCCTCGATGGCGGCCGCAAGGTCCGCATCGCCCGCCGCTCGGGCGAAGTCATCGATAAGTGAGGCCCCTGGATATGAAGCCCCGCCAATGACCCGTCTTCAGGAGCGCTACGACAGCGAGGTAAAGCCGGCTCTGATGCAGGAGTTCGGCTACAAGAACGCGCTGCAGGTGCCGCGCCTCGACAAGATCGTCGTCAATGTCGGTGTTGGCGAGGCGGTGCAGGACGCGAAGAAAATCGATGCCGCGGTCAACGACCTGACTGCGATCACCGGCCAGCATCCGGTCGTGATCCGCGCCAAGCAGTCGATCGCGACATTCAAATTGCGCCAAAACATGCCGATCGGCGTCAAGGTGACCTTGCGCCGACAGCGCATGTACGAGTTTCTCGACCGGCTGATCAACATCGCCCTGCCGCGCGTCCGCGATTTCCGCGGCGTCTCCGGGCGCAGCTTCGACGGGCGCGGCAATTATGCTCTGGGGCTACGCGAGCAACTCGTTTTCCCCGAGATCGATTATGACAAGGTGGATGCCGTGCGCGGCATGGACATTGTCATCGTCACGACCGCCAAGACCGACGCCGAAGCCAAAGCACTGTTGCGCGGCTTCGAAATGCCTTTCCAGAATTGACCGCCTGCGGAGATCCGAGCCCGATGGCTAAGAAGAGTTCGATCGAAAAGAACAATCGGCGCGCCCTGCTCGCCAAGCGCTACAACCCGCGCCGCGAGCGGTTGAAGGCGATCGCGCGCGACCGCAACGCGGCCCCGGAGGAGCGCTTCGAGGCGCAGCTGAAGCTGACCGAATTGCCGCGCAACAGCTCGCAGACGCGCATTCGCAACCGCTGCTCGCTGACCGGCCGCCCGCGCGGCGTTTACCGCAAGTTCAAATTGTCGCGCATCGCGGTGCGGGAATTGGCATCGTCCGGCCAGATCCCGGGCATGCTGAAGTCGAGCTGGTAAGAGGAGGCGAGCCATGACGATGAGCGATCCGCTCGGCGACATGCTGACCCGCATCCGCAACGGACAGCGCGCCCGCCAGGCGGTCGTCGCCGCGCCGGCATCGAAGATGCGCGCCAACGTTTTGGATGTCCTGAAGCGCGAAGGCTATATCCGCGGCTTTACGCGCGAGCAGGTCCGCCCCGGCATCGCCGAGCTCAAGATTGAACTGAAATACGTCGATGGCGAGCCGGTCATCCGGGAGATTTCGCGAGTCTCCAAACCCGGCCGCCGTATCTACTCGAAGCTTATCGATTTGCCGCGGGTCTATAGCGGGCTCGGCATCTCGATCCTGTCGACCCCGCGCGGCGTTTTGTCCGACAACGAAGCCCGCGCCGCCAATGTCGGCGGCGAGGTGCTGTGCCGCGTGTTCTGAGACACCGGGTTTCGAGGTAATCATGTCGCGTATCGGCAAACATCCTGTCGCCATCCCGCAAGGGGTCGAGGTGCAGCTCTCCGGTCAGACGCTGACCGTCAAGGGCCGTCTCGGCGCGCTGACGACGACGGTCAGCGGCGAGGTCGCCGCCACGGTCGAGAACGGCGCCGTGACGATCACCCCGGGCAGCGAGACAAAGCGTGCCCGCGCGCTGTGGGGCACGACGCGCGCTCTCGTCAACAACATGGTGACGGGCGTCGCGAACGGCTTCACGCGCAATCTCGAAATCAACGGCGTCGGCTATCGCGCTGCGGTCCAGGGCAAGAACCTGACCCTGCAGCTCGGCTACAGCCACGACATCAACTACCCGATCCCGCCCGATGTGCGGATCGCCTGCGAGCGCCCGACCGTGATCGCGGTCACCGGCGCCGACAAGCAGCGCGTCGGCCAGGTCGCCGCCGAGATCCGCGGTTTTCGGCCGCCCGAGCCCTATAAGGGCAAGGGCATCAAATACGCCGACGAAACGGTCCGTCGCAAGGAAGGCAAGAAGAAGTAGGCCCGGAGAACTGGACGCATGTCGAACAAACCAGAAGCGCTGTTCCGGCGGCGCCGCCAGCGGGTCCGGTTCCGGGTGCGCCTGGCGGCGAAGGGCCGCGCGCGCCTGTCGGTGTTCCGCTCGTCGCGGCACATCTACGCCCAGATCATCGACGATCAGGCCGGCCGCACGCTGGCGGCGGCCTCGACGTTAGATGCGACCGTCAAGCCGAACCTGAAGACCGGCTCCGATACGGCCGCGGCGAGCGCCGTCGGGAAGCTCCTCGCCGAGCGGGCCAAGGCGGCCGGCGTCGACCGCGTCGTCTTCGATCGCGGCGCCTATCTGTTTCACGGCCGGATCAAGGCGCTGGCCGACGCCGCCCGCGAGGGCGGCCTGCAGTTTTAGAGAGGGTACCGGATGGCACGCACCCAGGGTGATCGCCGCCGCCGCGACGGTGACGGCCAGCAGCGCGAAGACTCGGAATTCGCCGAAAAGCTGGTCAACATCAATCGCGTCGCCAAGGTCGTGAAGGGCGGCCGGCGCTTTGGCTTTGCCGCGCTCGTCATCGTCGGCGACAAAAAGGGGCGGGTCGGTTACGGCGCGGGCAAGGCGCGCGAGGTGCCGGAGGCGATCCGCAAGGCGACCGAGCAGGCACGGCGCAGCATGATCCGCGTGCCGCTGCGCGAGGGCCGCACCTTGCATCACGACATCGCCAATTCCTATGGCGCCGGCAAGGTCATCGTGCGTGCCGCCAAGCCCGGCACCGGCATCATCGCCGGCGGGCCGATGCGGGCAATCTTCGAGGCGCTCGGCGTTCAGGACGTCGTCGCCAAATCGGTCGGCAGCTCGAACCCGCACAACATGATCAAGGCGACCTTCGCCGCGCTTAGCGCGCTGACAAGCCCCCGCGCCGTCGCAGCGCGCCGCGGCAAGAAGGTCGCCGAGATCCTCGGTCGGCCCCAGACCGAGGCGCGGGAGCCGGCGTGATGGCTGCGTCTACCGGGCAGAGAACCGTCACGGTCGTGCAGACCGGCAGCCCGATTGGCCGCCGCTCCGACCAGGAGGCGACATTGAAGGGGCTGGGGCTCAACAAGCGCCACCGCCGGCGCACGCTGGAGGACACCCCGGCGGTGCGCGGCATGATCGCGAAGGTCAGCCACCTCGTCCGCATCGAAAGCGAAGACTAGAGACACTATCTAACAGCTTGCCTGGCTCCCGCTGCGGTGGAGCGGAGGAATGGCGAGCCGGGGTGTGAGGCGATGAAGCTCAACGAGATCAGAGATAATGCCGGCGCGCATTACCGCGCCAAGCGGGTCGGTCGCGGCATCGGCTCCGGCAAGGGCAAGACCTCCGGGCGCGGCGGCAAGGGCCAGACCGCGCGCACCGGTGTCGCGCTGAACGGTTTTGAGGGCGGCCAGACCCCGCTGCACCGCCGGCTCCCGAAGCGCGGCTTCAACAACAAGATCTTCCAGAAGGACTTCAAGGTCATCAATCTCGGCCGCCTGCAGCAGGCGATCGATGCCGGCAAGCTCGCCGCCGAGGGCGGGCTCGACGCCGCAAAGCTCGTGACGGCTGGTATCTTGCGCCGCCCGGGCGACGGCATCCGCCTTCTGGCGAAAGGCGCCCTCAGCGCGCCGATCACGATCGAGGTGGCGGGCGCCTCCGAGGCGGCGGTCAAGGCGGTCGAAGCAGCGGGCGGCAAGGTCGTCCTGCTCGGCCGTCCCGCAGCCGAGCCGGAGGCCGCGCCGGAGAAGCGCAAGCGTCGGCCAAAGCGGAAGGGGTCCGACGACGAGTAGGTAGCGGCCAATTCTGGCCGTGAAGGGCCTCGCACGGGCCCGTTTTGGGTTAGGAAGGGTACATGGCGTCAGCCGCCGAGCAGCTCGCTGCCAGCATCAATTTCGGGGCGTTCTCGAAGGCGACCGAGCTTAAGAGCCGGATCTGGTTCACCCTCGCCGCGCTCGTCATCTACCGGCTCGGCACCTACATCCCGATCCCCGGCATCGACCCGGCCATCCTGCACGAGATCTTCTCGTCAAAGGCCGGCGGCATCCTCGGCATGTTCGACATGTTCTCGGGCGGCGCGCTCGGGCGCATGACGATCTTCGCCCTCAACATCATGCCGTACATTTCGGCCTCGATTATCATTCAGCTGCTGACCGCGGTCTCGCCGAGCTTGGAGGCGCTGAAGAAAGAAGGCGAGAGCGGCCGCAAAAAGCTCAATCAATACACGCGCTTCGGCACGGTCGGTTTGGCCGCCGTGCAGTCCTGGGGGATTGCGGTCGGGCTCGAAGGCATGCACGCCGGCGGGGCGTCGGCGGTTATCGACCCGGGCTATTTTTTCCGCATCGTGACGATGATTACGCTGACCGGCGGCACCGTCTTCCTGATGTGGCTTGGCGAGCAGATCACCGCGCGTGGCGTCGGCAACGGCATCTCGCTGATCATCATGGCCGGCATCGTCGCCAATCTGCCGCATGCCTTGGCCGCCACCCTCGAGCTCGGCCGCACCGGCGCGATCTCGACGGTCTTTATCGGCGTCTTTCTTTTAATGTCGGTCGCCGTCGTTGCCGTCATCGTCTTCATGGAGCGGGCGCAGCGGCGCATCCTCGTGCAATACCCAAAACGCCAGCAGGGCAACCGCATGTCCGGCGGCGAGTCGTCGCATTTGCCGCTGAAGATCAACACGTCGGGCGTGATCCCGCCGATTTTCGCCTCCTCGCTGCTGCTTCTGCCGGCGACGGTCGCGAGCTTTGAGGAGGCGGGCGGCGGCCCGTCGATGGGCATCATCGGCGACATCACCCGCTATCTGGCGCATGGCACGCCGCTCTACATGCTCCTCTATGTTGGGCTCATCGTGTTCTTCTGCTTCTTCTACACCGCGATCGTCTTCAACCCGACCGAGACCGCCGACAATCTGCGCAAATACGGCGGCTTCATCCCCGGCATCCGGCCGGGCAAGAACACCGCCGACTACCTCGATTACGTGCTGACCCGCATCACGGTGATCGGCGCCGTCTATCTCTCGGCGGTGTGCATCCTGCCCGAGATCCTGATCTCGCAATATTCGGTGCCGTTCTATTTCGGCGGCACGAGCCTCTTGATCGTCGTCAGCGTGACGATGGACACCGTGGCGCAGATCCACTCGCACCTTCTGGCCCATCAATATGAGGGGCTGATCAAGAAGGCGAGGCTCAGGGGGCGCAGGGGATGAGTCTGGGATGAACCTGATCCTGCTCGGGCCTCCCGGTGCAGGCAAGGGCACGCAGGCAAAGCGCCTCGAGGAGAAGCACGGGCTCGTGCAGCTCGCGACCGGCGACATGCTGCGCCGCGCCGTCGCCTCGGAGAGCCCGTTCGCCCGGCGGGTCAAGGCGATCATGGAGGCGGGGAAGCTCGTTCCCGACGACATCATCATCGAGATGATCGCCGAGCGGATCGCCCAGCCCGATGCCGCCCGCGGCTTTATCCTCGACGGCTTCCCGCGCACCGTGCCGCAGGCCGAGGCGCTCGATCGGATGATCGCCGAGCGGATCGCCCAGCCCGATGCCGCCCGCGGCTTTATCCTCGACGGCTTCCCGCGCACCGTGCCGCAGGCCGAGGCGCTCGATCGGATGCTCGCCGAGCGCGGCCAAAAGCTCGACCATGTGATCCTGATGGAGGTCGACGAGCCCGTCCTGGTCGACCGCATTTCCGGGCGCTTCAGTTGCGCCAACTGCGGCGCCAGCTATCACGAGCGCTACAACCGGCCCAAAGCCGAGGGGATCTGCGATCTCTGCAGCGGGACCGATTTCGTCTGCCGAGCCGACGACCGCCCCGAAGCGGTCGCAACACGGCTCGCCGCCTATCGCAATCAGACCGCTCCGATACTACCTTATTACCGGGACCGGGGAATTCTGCGGTCGATCGACGGCATGGCCGAGATAGACGAGGTGGCCCGGGAAATCGAGGCGGTGATCGCGGATCGCGAGCCAGGTTCGGCGCGCCCCGCCGGTATTGGCCGGGGGCAGCGTTGACGCGCCGGTAACGATCCGTATAATCAACGGCTTGACTGGAGGCATGGCCCGCCTCTTTCTCCGAGAATCGAAGGAGTTGCGCAAGTGGCGCGAATTGCTGGCGTCAACATTCCGAATCAGAAACGGGTGCCGATCGGGCTGACCTATATCCACGGCATCGGCCGCACAAAGGCGCAGCAAATCTGCGAGAAGGTCGGCATCCCGCCGGATCGGCGCGTCCATGAGATGACCGATGACGAGGTATTGCGGGTCCGCGAGCTGATCGACCGCGAATACATGGTCGAGGGCGATCTGCGCCGTAACGTGGCGATGAACATCAAGCGGCTGATGGATCTCGGCTCCTATCGCGGGCTGCGCCATCGCAAGAGCTTGCCGGTCCGCGGCCAAAGGACGCACACCAACGCGCGCACCCGCAAGGGGCCGGCGCGTCCGATCGCGGGCAAGAAGAAATAAGCGCGCTCCTGGGCGCACCACAGGCGTAACGGCGGAAGAGCTAAATGGCGAAAACGGCGGCAGCACCGCGTCTGCGGCGACGCGAGCGCAAGAACATCACCTCGGGCACCGCGCATGTCGCGGCGACCTTCAACAACACGATGATCACGATCACCGACGCGCAGGGCAATACGATCGCGTGGTCGTCATCCGGCAGCCAGGGGTTCAAGGGCTCGCGCAAATCGACGCCCTATGCGGCGCAGGTCGCCGCCGAGGATGCCGGCAAGAAGGCCATGGAACACGGCATGCGCACCCTCGATATCGAGGTGAAGGGACCGGGCTCGGGGCGAGAGTCGGCTTTGCGCGCGCTGCAGGCGGTCGGGTTTGCGATCACCTCGATCCGCGATGTGACGCCGATCCCGCATAACGGCTGCCGTCCGCCGAAACGCCGCCGCGTCTGACGCTGCGGCCGCCGCCGGCTGTTTGGATGGGCCGGCGCTGATTTGGATGGGTGGCCGGCCGATTGGATAGGCCGGCGCTCTATCGAACACCCGGCGGCCAGACCGCCGATCTGTCGCGGATAAACTCCGCTTTTACTGACTGAGGTCATCGTGCTTCAACGCAACTGGCAAACTCTGATTAAACCGAAAGCGCTGTCGGTCGAGCCGGGCGACGATCCCGCGCGGGCCGCCACCGTGACTGCCGAGCCGCTCGAGCGCGGCTTTGGCCTGACCCTCGGCAATGCGCTGCGGCGGGTGCTCCTGTCGTCGCTGCAAGGCGCCGCCGTCACCTCGATGCAGATCGAGGGCGTGCTGCATGAATTCTCCTCGCTTCCGGGCGTGCTCGAGGATGTCACCGACATCGTCCTCAACGTCAAGAGCATCGGGCTGCGCATGCACGGCGAAGGCCCAAAGCGCATTCGCCTGCGCGCCCAGGGGCCCGGCGAGGTCCGCGCCGGCGCGATCGAGGCGGGGCATGACATCGAGATCCTCAACCCGGATCTCGTCATCTGCACGCTCGACAGCGGCGCCCGCATTTCGATGGAAATGACCGTCGAGCACGGCAAGGGCTATCTGCCGGGCACACAGAACCGGCCGGAGGACGCCCCGATTGGGCTCATCCCGGTTGATGCGCTGTTCAGCCCGGTGCGCAAGGTCTCCTACCGGGTCGAGAACACCCGCGTCGGCCAGGTCACCGACTATGACAGCCTATCGATGCGGGTCGAGACCAACGGCGCGATGTCACCCGAGGACGCCGTCGCGCTCGCAGCACGCATCCTGCAGGACCAGCTCCAGCTCTTCATCAATTTCGAGGAGCCACGCCACGCCGTCGAGAAGGACGTCGCTGGCGGCGAGCCGCTGATCAATAAGAACCTGTTGCGCAAGGTCGACGAGCTCGAACTCTCGGTCCGTTCGGCCAACTGCCTGAAGAACGACAACATCGTCTATATCGGCGACCTCGTTCAGAAGACCGAGGCCGAGATGCTGCGGACGCCCAATTTCGGTCGCAAGTCCTTGAACGAAATCAAGGAGGTGCTGGCCAATATGGGGCTCCATCTCGGCATGGAGATCGCGAACTGGCCGCCCGAGAATATTGAAGAGCTGGCCAAGCGCATCGACGAGCCGTATTAAAAACGAGCCCGTGCCCGGCCCAAGTCGTTGGATTGGCTTGGCCGGGCACGTCGGTCTTTGGGACTCAATCGAGCGGCTGAAGAGAATTAACGATGCGTCACAGAAAAGCCGGCCGCGGCTTCAGCCGCACCTCGTCTCACCGTCAGGCGATGTTTGAAAACCTCGCCGGCGCGTTGCTGAAACACGAGCAGATCCGCACGACGCTGCCCAAGGCGAAGGATCTGCGCCCGATCGTCGAGCGGCTGATCACGCTGGGGAAGCGCGGCGGGCTGCATGCCCG
>VAZF01000718.1 GCA_005888425.1 Alphaproteobacteria bacterium | reverse complement strand
GCGGCGAGAGTTGGCAGGACTGCACGACCGATCTCCTGCGCTTCGCCGAGCAGGAAAAATACAAAAGCCGCATCGTCAGCCAGACCGAGATCGAGGGGATGCTCGACGGCCACGCGCTGGCCTGCAGCGCGGCGGCGCCGGGGAGTGTGTTCCTCGCGAACCGCATGGGGCTTTTCAGGAGCGACGATGGCGGCGCGCATTGGGCTGATGTCGAGGTCGGGCGGTATTCGCCGATGAGCTACGGGCGCGATCTGCGCGTTTCGCCGCACGACCCGAAGGTGCTCTATGCGGCGCTGAGCCCGGCCTTCCGCAGCGCCGACGGCGCGATCTATCGCAGCGACGATGTCGGCCGGAGCTGGAAGCGCTTCGACCACGGCGTCAAGGCGGACAACACGATGATGGGCGTCGCGCCGCATCCGCGCGATCCGGCGCAGGTCTATGCCGTGTCGAAATCAGGGCAGGTGTTCGGGACGCGCGATGGCGGCGAGAGCTGGCGCGAGACGCGGTTGCCGCAAGGCATCGGCGATTGCTACGCGATCGCCTGCGGCTGACGCAGCTGCGCTGCATGATCTGCGGAGCGTCCCTCGACACGCGCCTCGGCTTACCGCGGCGCTGCTCAGGATGAGGGATGTTGTTGATGGCATCTAAATCGTCACCTCATCCTGAGCGCGAGCAAAGCGAGTAGTCGAAGGACGCAAGGCGCATATCCAAGAGTTGAAACGAGGGCAGGAGGAAGCGATGGCGGGAACGACGCATGTGTATGCCGGGGTGGCGGCCACAGTGGGCATGGAGCACAGCGGCACCTTGGGCGGTGTCTTTCGCCTAGAGGCCGGCGACAAGAAATGGCAGCAGCTAAAGAGCGGGTTGGCGGACGGCGCTGAGGTGCATGCGGTCACCGTGCATCCCAAGGACACCGACACGATCTTTGTCGGCAGCACAAAGGGGCTTTATCGCAGCGCCAATCGCGGCGACAAGTTCGAACGGCTGCCGCTGCCCGATGCCGAAGCCGACATCTGGTCGGTGCTGGTACATCCGAAAGATCCGCGCCGGATTTACGCTGGGGCAAGCCCGATCGCGGTCTACCGCAGCGATGATGGCGGCGAGCACTGGAAGAAGACAGCCGATCCGGGATTGCCGAACCGCGTGCATATGGCGTTTGCGTGCCGGGTCATGCGGCTCGATGTCGACCCGAATTCGCCCGACGACATCTATGCGACGATGGAGGCGAACGGCGCGATGCGCAGCCGCAATGCCGGCGAGAGTTGGGAAGACTGCACGGCCGATCTGATCCGCTTCTGCGAAGAGCCGAAATATAGGAGCCGCATCGGCAGCCAGACCGAGATCGAAGGCATGCTCGACGGGCATGCGCTGGCGTGCAGCGCAGCGGCGCCGGACACGGTGTTTCTCGCGAACCGCATGGGGCTCTTCCGCAGCGCCGATAAGGGCGAGCATTGGGAAGACATGGAGATCGGCCGCTTCTCACCCTTGACCTATGGCCGCGATATCCGCACCTCGCCGCACGACCCGAAGGTGCTGTACGCGGCATTGTCGCCGGCGGCGCGCTCGACCGACGGCTCGATCTATAAGAGCGAGGATGTCGGCAAGACGTGGAA
>VAZF01000204.1 GCA_005888425.1 Alphaproteobacteria bacterium | reverse complement strand
GCGCGCCTCTTCCCAGCGGTCGCCGAACAAAAGCGGGAAGCTTTCACGCAGGCTCAGCCGTGCGTCCGCCTTTGTCTCGTCGAGCGAACGTTCGGGCTGGCCCATAGCGCGCATCAGGTGATTGCGCGCCTCATGAATTGTCACCCAGCTGTCGATGAGCGTGTTGTCCCAGTCGAACAGGATTGCGCGTGGCGGCCGCGCCCCGTTCAGCGGGTGCGGCGTCCCGTTCAGCGGGGCGGCCGCTCCATTCGGCTGGCGACGGGCGGTCATGCCGCCGCC
>VAZF01000203.1 GCA_005888425.1 Alphaproteobacteria bacterium | reverse complement strand
GCGCCGGCCTCGCGCGCCTGCTGCTTGCCGAGGACATTGGCGACGAGCGCGACCGATTTAATATCGCAGCGCTGCCAGCGGATATCGGGGATCGTGATGACCGCGATCCCGTCGCGGCCGAGCCGCGGATCGGGCGGGCGCGAGCGGCGCGAGGTCACGACCAGCACCGGCTTTGCCGCCTTTGGAAAAGCATGGTCCCGCGGCGCGACGCCGCGCGTCACCTGCAGGTAGACGATCCCGGTCTCGACGCCGTTGCGATGGATAACCTCGCGCATGACGACCTTCAACGCCGCATCGCTCATTGGCGGATTGATACGCAACTCGGTTAATGAGCGGTGAAGACGCGCGAGATGCCGTTCCTCGTCGACAAGGCGGCCGCGGGTGACCGCGACGACCTCATAGACGCCGTCGCCGAACTGATAGCCGCGGTCTTCGATATGCACCGCCGCCTCGCGCTGCGGCCGGTACCGGCCGCTGACATAGGCGACGCGTGACATCGCCGGAACCGGTGCTAGGTTCCGACCCGGAGCGAGCGTTCGTTGCCGAAGACGCCCAATGATTTGAGCTTGCGATGCAGCGCCGAGCGCTCCATGCCGACAAAGGCGGCGGTGCGCGAGATGTTGCCGCCGAACCGCGTGACCTGCGCCAAGAGGTATTCGCGCTCGAACACCTCGCGGGCGTCGCGCAACGGCAAGGTCATGATCTCGCTGCCCTTGTCCCATTTGACGACGGTGGGTGCGATCGCGGTGATCTCGTTCGGCAGCATGTCGGCATGTACCGACTCTCCGGCATCGCCCGGCGCCATGATCAATAGCCAATCGACGACGTTGCGCAGCTGGCGAACATTGCCGGGCCAGGTGTAGGCCTGCAGTGCCGCCAGTGCGTCCTCGCCAAACTCGCGCGGCTGGAGGCGCGCCGCCGCGGCGCCCCGCGCCATGAAATGGCGGGCCAAGAGCGGGATGTCTTCGCGCCGCTCGCGCAAGGGCGGCACTCGGATCGGCACGACGTTGAGGCGGTAGAACAGATCTTCGCGGAAGCGGCCGCCGGCGATTTCGGCGCTCAAATCGCGGTTCGAGGAGGCGACGACGCGGACGTCGACCTCGACCCGGCGCGATCCGCCCACCCGCTCGAAGGTCTGCTCCTGCAGGGCACGGACGATCTTGCCCTGAGTTTCCAGCGGCATGTCGGCGACCTCGTCGAGAAACAGCGTGCCGCCATGCGCCCGCTCGAACGTGCCGATCTTTCGCGCCTCGCCATTGTTGCTGGCCTCGCTGCCGAACAACTCGATCTCGAGCCGGTCCGGCCGCATCGTCGCGCAATTCACCGGGACGAACGGTCCCTGCGAGCGCCGCGAACGCGCGTGCAGCAAGCGTCCGACGACTTCCTTGCCGGATCCCGGCGCGCCGCTGATCAAGACGCGGCTGCCGGTCGGCGCGACGCGTTCGATCTGCTGGCGCAGCTGATTGACCGCCGGCGAGGCGCCGACCAGGTTGAGCTCGCCGCCGGCGCGCAGCCGCAACTCGGCATTCTCCCGGCGCAATTGCGCGGCCTCGATCGCGCGAGCGACGAGGAGCAGGAGCCGGTCGGCCTTGAACGGCTTCTCGATAAAGTCGTAGGCGCCGATCTTGATCGCCTCGACCGCGGTTTCGATCGTGCCGTGCCCGCTGATCATGACGACCGGGACGGACGGCATCTCGGCGCGCAACTGGCGCAGGATCGCGATGCCGTCGAGCTCGCTGCCCTGCAGCCATATGTCGAGGATCACGAGCGTTGGCTGCCGGCCATGGATCGCGGCTAGCGCCTCGGTGCTGTCGCCGGCCTCACGGGTCGCGTAGCCCTCATCCTTCAGGACGCCCCCGATCAGCATCCGGATGTCGGCTTCGTCGTCTACGATCAGGATGTCATGCGCCATGGGATACCGGGCTCAACTCGGCGGGATCGGGGGCCAGCGATCGGAGCGACGGGTGCGGGTCGCCGGCAAAGACCAGTGTGACCCGGGCTCCACCCGCTTCCCGATCCTCCAGAAGCAATTCCCCCTGGTGATCTTCCATGATCTTTTTCACGATAGCGAGCCCCAAGCCGGTGCCCTTTGTGCGGGTCGTCACGTAAGGCTCGGTCAAGCGCTCGCGATGCTGTTGCGGCAGGCCTTTTCCGTTGTCCTCGACCGTGATCGAGACCCGGCCATCGGCGTCGGTGGCGGTGACCGCGACCCAGCCCGCCGGCTCCGGCTTGCCATCGACGATTCGGCCTTCGATCGATTCGATCGCATTCTTGACGATGTTGATCAGCGCCTGGCTTACGAGCCGCGCATCGCAGCGCAGAGGTATCGGGCGGCTTCCGAAGCGGGTCTCGAAGGCGATCTCGGGATGCGCCGTCCGCTGCAGAAAGACCGCCTGCTCGACAATCGTCGTCAAATCTTCCGGCTTCAACACCGGCGCCGGCATGCGGGCAAACGATGAAAATTCGTCGACCAGGCGCCCGATATCCTCGACATGGCGGATGATCGTGTCGGTGCAGATCCGGAAGGTGTCGGGATCCTTCTTGATATCGCGGAGATATTTGCGGCGCAGCCGCTCGGCCGAGAGCTGGATTGGGGTCAGCGGGTTCTTGATCTCGTGCGCAATGCGGCGGGCGATATCGGCCCAGGCCGCCTTGCGCTGCGCCGACAGCAGCTCGGTAATGTCGTCGAAGGTGACGACAAAGCCGCTGATGCCGCTTTCATCCTGCTCGGCGGCGATGCGCACCAGGAGCGTGCGGGTGCTGTTGTTGCTGGCGAGCTGAACCTGGCCTTGCGCGCGCCGGTCCGGGCGGCGCGCCGCCGCGTTCAGCAGATCGGTCATCTCAGGCGCGACCTCGGCGAGGTCTTCGCCGATCGAGAGGTCGAGATCGACCCCGAGCAAGCCCGAGGCCGAGCGGTTGGGCAGGTTGATCCGGCCGTCGCGGTCGAGCCCGATAACCCCCGCCGACACGCCCGACAGCACGGTCTCGGTAAAGCGCCGGCGATCGTCGAGCTGACGGTTGGCTTCCATCAGCTCGAGCTGCTGGCTCTGGATTTGATAGGTCATCCGGTTGAAGGCGCGGCTCAGCGAGACGAGCTCGTCATCCTTCTCGCCTTCCGGGACGCGGACGGTCAGATCGCCGGCGCGGATCCGCTCCGCGGCCCCCATCAACCGGCTGATCGGATCGCCGAGCTTGGCGGCGAAATGAATGCCGATCGAGATCGCCGCAGCTAGAAACAGCAGCGCAACGAGGATGTAGATGACGGCGAAAGTGATCTGAAACCCGGAACGCTGACCTTCGAGGCGCTCATACTGCGCCGCCGCAAGGTGAACCTCGTCGCGATGCGCCAGCACCCGAGGTTCGATAAAGCGGCCGACATAGAGATAAAGGTCACTGAACTCGCCGAGCCGAACGAGCGCGCGGACGCGCTCGTCCTGGTCGTTGGTCATAATGACGACCTCGCCTTGGTTGGCGCGGCGCAGCGCTCCCTGGCTGACATCCTCGAAGCCGAGCGCAAAGGCGAGGCCGGTGCGCGCCACCATCTGACCACGTCGATCGACGACAGCCGCCTCGGTCAGGCTGCGGATCGCGGCCTGCGCGGTCAACGCCGGCGCGAGATATTGCGGGTTAATCACCAGTGTCGCCGCCGAGCGGTCGAGATCGGCCGCCATTGCGAGCGCATCGGCGCGGATCGCCTGCTGATGCTCGCGCACATAGGCGTCGGCGACCGCGACCGATTCGGAGATCGCGGTGCGCACCTTGTCGCTGAACCAGGATTCGACGCCGAAGCTGAAGAACAGATAGGAGAACACGGCGACGATGATCGTCGGCAGCACCGCAATCAGGCTGAACAGACCGACGAGGCGCACCTGCAGCCGCGAGCCCGCGAGATTGCGGCGGCGCTCCGCCCGCACCTCGAACAGACGCTTTGCGACAACGGCCGCCAGCGCCAATAGCAGCACCAGGTCAAGATTGAGCAGCGACAGGACGAGGGTCGGCCGCGGCCCGAAGGGCGGCGCGCCAGTCAATGCCAGATAGGTCGCGATGCCCGACGCCAGCGCGGCAGCAGCGAGGGCAACCGCGAGCTTCCGCCACACGCCAATCCCGCCGGTCCAGCCACGCACGTGCTGCGCCAGGCTCATTCAGCCATTCCTACTCGAAAGACCGCCGAGAAATGCTCCGGTCCCTCCCCGCGCCGACGCCATGTGGCGCCGTTCCCCTCGCGGCGAACGCCGAACGAGAGCACCCGGCGCGACGGCCCTATTTTAGGCCGCGTACGACCGGGATGTCCAATTCGCGGATCTTCTTGCGCAGCGTATTGCGGTTGAGCCCCAGCAGATGCGCGGCCTTGATCTGGTTGCCTCGGGTCGCGCCTAGGGTCGCGACGATCAGGGGGCGCTCGATTTCGCGCAGGATACGGTCGTAGAGACCGGCCGCCGGGAGGTCGCCTTTATGGGCTGCAAAATAATCGTTGATATGACGCTGGACCGCTGATGAAAGCCCCTCTCCGCCCCGCGCTTCGGCCGGCATCTCGGCAGGCGGCCCCTCGACCAGCTCGGCTTCGATGACTTCGAGACCGATGACCTCCTGGGGGTAGAGCGCAGCGAGCCGCCGCACGAGGTTCTCGAGCTCGCGCACATTTCCCGGCCAGCGATATTGCTGCAAGCGCTGCATCGCCAAGTCATCGATCGTCTTGACCGGCAGACCCTCCTTCGCCGCAAGCGCGGCGAAGTGGCGGACCAAAGGCGGGATATCCGAGCTGCGCTCGCGCAAAGGCGGCAAGCGGATCGGCGCGACATTGAGCCGATAGAACAGATCGTCGCGGAACTGCCCCTGCCGGATCAATTGCGACAGGTCACGATGAGTCGCGGCGATGATGCGCACATTGGCGCGGATCGGGACGCGCCCGCCGACCGCGGTGTATTCCCCTTCCTGCAGCACGCGGAGCAAACGGGTTTGCGCCTCGGGCGGCATGTCGCCGATCTCGTCGAGAAACAGCGTGCCACCCTTTGCCTGCTCGAAGCGGCCCATATTGCGGGCGGTCGCGCCAGTGAAGGCACCCTTCTCATGCCCGAACAGCTCGCTCTCGATCAGCTCGCGCGGAATCGCCGCCATATTGATCGCAACAAACGGCGCGGAGCGGCGCTTGCCAAAATCATGCAGCGCGCGCGCGACCAGCTCCTTACCGGTGCCGCTTTCGCCGGTGATCATGACCGTGAGGTCGGTTCCCATCAGCCGGGCGATGGCGCGATAGATCTCCTGCATTGCCGGCGAGCGGCCGATCAGCGGCAATTGCCCGTCATCAACTTCGTCTTGCGGCCGTGTCGCAGTCGTTGGCGCACTCAAGGCCCGCTCGACGACGCTGACCAGCTCGCGCAGATCGAAGGGCTTCGGGAGGTATTCGAAGGCGCCGCGCTCGGTCGCTTTGACCGCTGTCAGGAGCGTGCTCTGCGCGCTCATGACAATGACCCGCAACTCCGGCCGCATCTTCTTGATGCGGGGGATCAGGTCGAGGCCGTTCTCGTCAGGCATGATGACATCGGTGATGACGAGATCGCCCTCGCCATCGGCGACCCAGCGCCACAGGGTCGCGGCGTTGCCCGTCATCCTGACATCGTGGCCCAACCGGGCGAGCGCCTGGTTCAGCACCGTGCGGATCGCCCGGTCGTCATCGGCTACTAATATCGTCGCACCCATCACTCGCCACCGTTCTGGGCGACCTCGGCTGACGTGGATACCGGCAGAAACACCCGGAAAACGGTGCGCCGGGGTTGGCTTTCGAACTCGATCACGCCGCCATGGTCGCCGATCACCTTGGCGACGAGTGCAAGACCAAGGCCAGTTCCGTTCCGCTTGGTCGTGACGAAGGGATCAAAGAGGTGCGCCTTCAGGTGATCGGGGATGCCGCCGCCATTATCGGCAACCACAACCATCAGCGGCAAATGCCGGCGCGCCTCGCCGCCAGGCACCGCGAGCCGCAGGCCGTGCCGGTAGGCCGTCGTCAGCGTGATCTCGCCGCCCGACTCCGGGGCGGCCTCGGCGGCGTTTTTGACAAGGTTGAGGAAAACCTGGAGTAGGAGGTCGCGGTCGCCATGCACCGGCGGCAGCGAGGGGTCGTACTCCTCGGTCAGCCGGACATGCCGGGCAAAGCCGGATTGCGCGATCCGGCGCACCCGGTCGAGCACCTCGTGGATGTTGACGGCGGCATGGCGTACCGGCGCGTGCTCGGAGAAGGCTTCCATGCGGTCGACCAGCGCGACGATGCGGTCGGTTTCGTCGCAGATCAGCTGGGTCAGTTCGCGCCCGGCCTCGTCGACGTCCTGTTCGAGCAATTGCGCCGCGCCGCGAATGCCTGAGAGCGGGTTCTTGACCTCATGCGCCAGCATCGCCGCCATTGCGGTTACCGAGCGGGCCGCGTTCCGGTGGGTCTCTTGGCGGTCCATCTTGTCGGCCATCGAGCGCTCGTGCAGCGACAGCACGACAAGGTCCGCCCCCTCCCCTGTTGGCGCGCCCTGGATCGTCACCGAACGCGGCGCAAAACGCGGTCCTTCGAGCGGCACGTCGTATAGCGCGATCGAGCCGCCGCTGCGGCGGACGGCCTCGACCAGCGCAAAGACAGGGCTCTGCGGCGACACAATATCGGTCAGGGGATGACCGGATAGGGCAGCCGCGCTGGCCCCGAAAAACTGCTCCGCCGCCGGGTTCACAAACCGCACGATGTTTCCGCTGTCGAGCGCGATCACGGGATCGGGCAAGGCCGAGAGCAGGAGCGCGGTGTCGGGGAGGCGGGAGGCGCTCGCCGTGCCGGGCCGCTGGCGGCGCAGCGAGCTCAGCATCAGGCCGCCTCGCGTTCCAGGAACGGCTCGTAAAAGGCATGCATCAGCTGTTTGACTTCGGCCGCCGCTTCGGTGCGGTTGACGGCGGCGCGGAACTCGGCCGAGCCCGGGAGCCCCTTGCAATACCAACCGATATGCTTGCGCGCGATATGGATGCCAGGCGTGCCGTAATGGCTCAGCATCGCGTCATAGTGCCGGCGCAGGATGCGGTATTGCTGCAAGAGCGGCGGATCGGGCAGCCGCCGTTGCGAGCGGAGCCAGGCGATGACCTGGGCGATGAACCAGGGCCGGCCATAGCAGCCGCGGCCAATCATGATCCCGTCGGCGCCGGATTCCGCCAAGGCCCGGTCGACCTCTTCCAGGCTCGTGATATCGCCATTGACGACGACCGGGATCGAAACTGCCTCCTTGACCGCGCGGACAAAGCCCCAATCCGCCTTCCCCGCGTAAAACTGACAGCGCGTGCGGCCGTGCACCGTGACCATGCGGATGCCGCAGGATTCGGCGATTTTGGCGAGGGCCGGCGCGTTGCGGTGATTGTCGTCCCAGCCCGTCCGCATCTTGAGCGTGACCGGCAGGTCGACGGCCTTAACCGTGGCCTCGAGGATGCGCGCGGCATGCAATTCGTCGCGCATCAGGGACGAGCCGGCATGGCCGTTGACGACCTTTTTGACCGGGCAGCCGAAATTGATGTCGATAAGCGTCGCGCCACGATCCGCATTGAGCTTGGCCGCCTCGGCCATGACCCGCGGCTCGCAGCCGGCGAGTTGGACGGCCATCGGCTGCTCCTCGGGGCAGCTTTGAGACATGGTGAGGGACTGGCGCGTCTCGCGGATCGCCGCCTCGCTGGCGATCATCTCCGAGACGACAAGCGAGGCCCCCTCCTCCTTGACGATGCGGCGGAACGGCAGATCGGTCACCCCGGACATCGGCGCCAGGATGACCGGGTCTTCAAGTGTGATCGAGCCGAGGCAAATGCTCACGGATTGTGCAATCTGACGATTTGCCTAAAGAATAGGCACAAGGTTACCGGAAACTTTGCTGCACTGCAATAGACAGCGCTCGGAGATCGTCCTTCATTGCGCCATCGGCCAAGACGGGACTACGGTCATATAGGCGCCGAGGACCCGATCGAGGGGGAACGCTAGCATGAAAATCTTGATCAAGAGCGCATGGGGGTCTGACGACCCGACGAAAGCCGCCTTTGCTTTTCTCCATGCGAACGCGTTCGCCGAGGCCGGGCATGAGGTCCGTATTTTTCTGCTCGGCGAGGCGGTCAACCTGATGAAGGACGAGATGATCGCCTCCGTGACGCCGGTCGGCTGGCCGCCGCTATCGGAGATCATTCCGAAGACAATCGCA
>VAZF01000717.1 GCA_005888425.1 Alphaproteobacteria bacterium | reverse complement strand
CCTCGACCGTGATGCCGTGGAGGCCGAGCGTGCCCATCTCGGGCCACAGCTCGATCGGGAAACGGTCGGTCTTGTCGATCTCGGCGGCGAGCGGCGCGATCTTCTCGTCGGCGAAATCGCGCACGCTATTTCGCAGCATGTCGATCTCGGGGCCGAGATCGTGGTCGAGCGCGGCGAGCCTGGTGTTCTGCATCCCGCCATTATGCCAGCCAGGCCCGATTTGGACGAGGGCCGCGCCATATGAGCCCAGCCTCGTCCCTCAGGTTCTCGCCTCTTATGGTTAAGGCGCGCTAAACGGGCTGACGGTCGGATTGCCTCTCAACCCTGGCGCAAAATTGACACAGGCCGGGCAATTGATCGGCGCATCCGATCGGGCATTATGAGTTGGTCGGGTGGGCGAGCCGGCAGGGGGCCGGCCGCTCACCGACCCGTCATAACTACCCAGGATCACCCATGAAGAAGATTGGGATCGTACTCGCCGCTCTCATCGTCACCGCGGTGTTCTGGCCGCAACAGGCCGAGGCGCGCTGCTGGTTCAACGGCTACCGGTGGGTTTGCAACCATTACCGGGCGCACTATTACGGGTATCCGTATCGGTATTACCGGCCGTACTACTACGGTTATTACCGGCCGTATTACTACCGGCCGTACGTCTGCACGCCCTGGCCGCTCTGCTGGGGATAAAAGAGGCAGACAAAGGCGGGTCTCATTCGACCCCGCGCCGATCGTCAGCGGCTACGGCGTTCGGCGCTTCCGGCCCCGGGAATTGGGGGCGCCGAAGCGGCGGCTCGGATCAATGGCAGCGCAGGTCCAGATGCTCTTGCAATTCGTCGAGCATCGCTGCGCCGGCCTTGATCTCGACCGAGCCGCCCGGCCCCCGCAACCTGACATCCCGCACCGGGATCCAATCGCCTTGCTCGCTTTTGGCGAAGGCCTTGCAGGGAAAGCCTGGCGGAGGGTGGCCTTGTCGCGCCATCGCGGCGAACGTCAAACCCACAGCGATACTGAGGCCAAGCAGCACACAGCCTCTCCGCATCATGCTCTCCGAAGCGCGGGGTGGGCTCATCAGGATCGATGCCGTGCATTCGTCATGCCAACTGGCAGTCATCCGCGGCGGACGGCGCTCACGAGCGGGAAAAGGCCGATTCAGGGATCATTAGAGCGATCTTCCCGTTGGCCTGAACAAGGGAGAAGCCCATGAGCGACGAAAAATTGCGCGCCCTGCCCAGGGAGGTGCCCGATTACCACGCACGCCAGGCGGCGCATCTGCGCGCCTTGGCCGAGAGCGCGACAACGGCGCGGCTCAAGGCGCGGCTCATCGACGAGGCGGAGCAGCAGGAGCGGCTCGCCGCCGCGACCGACGAGCCTCAGTAAGGCGAGCCTCAGTAAGCATTGAAACCGAAAGCTGCCGCCGGCGGCGGGTCCTCGACCGGCTGTGGCGGCGGATCGCGCCGCGGGATCGGTATCGGGGCCGGCGGCTCGGTTATCGGCGGCGGCCGCAACGGATCGGGCGGCGGCACGGGTGGGGTTCCCGGTGGCGGAGTCGGTTGTGGGCCCTGGGCGCGCATGTAATTAGAAACGTCTCCGGACGCGGCCGGTGCCAGCCGAGCATCGCGCGTCGTGGCGTGCTTCAGCGCCGACCGGCCAGAGGATCAAACCGCTTCGGATTCGAAAGCACACTAGCAACTCATTGAAAATCTAGCTTCAGTTGGTGCGGTCGAGAAGACTCGAACTTCCACGGAGTTTCCTCCACAGCGACCTCAACGCTGCGCGTCTACCAATTCCGCCACGACCGCACGGGTGAATGGCGCGCGTGCTTAGCAAACACGCGATACCATATCAAGCCGCATGGACCTTGAGATAATCACTTCGCCGGCGGCAATCGAGTGGCGCGTCAGCAACGCGCTCGTGCCCTATGCAGAAGCGGTTGCCGAGATGGAGCGCCGCATCGCGGCGATCCGCGCCGGCACCGCGCCGGAACTGGTGTGGTTGCTCGAGCACCCGCCGCTCTATACCGCCGGCACCAGCGCGCGGCCGGAAGACCTGCTGGCCCCCGGACGCCTGCCGGTCTTTAAGACCGGCCGCGGCGGGCAGTACACCTATCACGGGCCCGGACAGCGGGTGGCCTATGTCATGCTCGACCTGAACAATCACGGGCGCGACGTGCGCTGCCATGTATGGCGGCTCGAGGAGTGGATGATCCGCACGCTGGCGCGGTTCAATGTCAGGGGCGAGCGGCGCGACGGCCGCATCGGCGTGTGGGTGGTCAGCTCCGGCGGCCCCGATGGCGGCGAGGACAAGATCGCCGCCGTCGGCGTCCGGGTGCGCCACTGGGTCAGCTATCACGGCGTCGCGCTCAACATCGATCCCGATCTCGACCATTTTCGCGGCATCGTGCCGTGCGGCGTCAATCCCGAGGTTTCTGGGCACGGCGTCACCTCGCTGGCGCGGCTTGGCATCACCGCGTCGATGCCGGAGGTCGATCTCGCCCTGCGCGCCACCTTCGACGAAGTGTTCGCCGAACCCACGGCTTGCGTTCCGCCAGCCGTCGCCT
>VAZF01000716.1 GCA_005888425.1 Alphaproteobacteria bacterium | reverse complement strand
TGATCGCCCATCAGCAATTGCAGATCGCGAAGCTGACACGCCAGCTCTATGGCCAGCGCTCGGAACGCACGGTGCGGCTGCTCGATCAGATGGAGCTGGCGCTCGAGGAGCTTGAGAGTTCGGCCACTGAGGACGAGATCGTCGCCGAGCGGACCGTGGCCAAGACCACCAATGTGGTGGCGTTTACTCGCAAGCGTCCGGCGCGCCAGCCCTTCCCCGAGCATCTGCCGCGCGAGCGGGTGATCGAGCCCGGACCGACCGTTTGCCTGTGCTGCGGCAGCCCGCGGCGGCGCAAGTTGGGCGAGGATATCACCGAGACGCTGGAGGTGATCCCGCGGCAGTGGAAGATGATCCAGCATATCCGCGAGAAGTTCACCTGCCGCGACTGCGAGAAGATCAGCCAGGCTCCGGCGCCGTTCCATGTAATTGCCAGGGGTTGGGCCGGCCCCAGCCTGCTGGCGATGATCCTGTTCGAGAAGTACGGGCAGCATCAGCCGCTCAACCGCCAGTCCGAACGCTACGCCAGGGAGGGCGTACCCCTCAGCCTGTCGACCCTGGCCGACCAGGTGGGGGGCTGCTGCGCCGCGCTGGCACCGCTCCTCCGGCGGGTTGAACGACACGTTTTCGCGGCCGAGCGATTGCACAGCGACGACACGACTGTGCCGGTCCTGGCCAAAGGGAAGACCGACACCGGGCGATGTTGGGTTTATGTGCGCGACGATCGTCCGTTCGGCGGGCAGGATCCGCCGGCGGCAATGTTCTACTACTCGCGCGATCGGGCCGGCGAGCATGCTCAGGCGCATCTGGCCGACTATACCGGGATCTTCCAGGCCGACGCTTTTGGCGGATACACCAGGCTGTACGAGGCCGACCGCAAGCCGGGCCTGATCGTGGAGGCGGCGTGTTGGGTCCATGCCCGACGACCCTTCTTCCAGATGGCCGATCTTGCGGCCAACGCCCGCCGCAGGGCGCAAGGCAAAACGCTGGCGGTGATCTCGCCTCTGGCGCTGGAGGCGGTCCGGCGCATTGATGCGCTGTTCGAGATCGAACGCTCGATCAACGGCCAGAGCGCTGAGCGGCGTCGGGCTGTCCGGCAGGAATTGAGCGCCCCTCTGGTCGCCGATCTGGAAAGCTGGCTGCGCCAGCAGCGCGCCAAGCTGTCGCGCGGCAACGATCTCGCCAAGGCAATGGATTACATGCTCAAACGCTGGCCGGCCTTCAGCCGCTTCCTCGATGACGGACGGATCTGCCTTTCAAACAACGCCGCCGAGCGAGCGCTACGCGGAATTGCCCTCGGCAGAAAGTCATGGTTATTCGCCGGTTCCGACCGCGGCGGCCAGCGCGCCGCAGTGATGTACAGTCTGATTGTCACTGCCAAATTGAACGATGTCGATCCGCAAGCCTGGCTGGCCGACGTCCTGGCCCGGATCGCCGAGCATCCGGCCCACCGGATCGACGAACTTCTGCCGTGGAATTGGCGGCCGCGTTCGACGCCGCGAAGTCAGGCGGCATGATCGTGGCGGCCATCGCAGCCGTCTTCACCATCGGCTACGTCGCCAACATGCTCGGCGAGGACGAAGACTGGCTGCACGAGCTGTCGATCGACATGTTCCCGGAAGACGGTTGCCTTCGCGTCTACGGCGTCGCCGAGGACGGCGTGACCGCCTTCACCAGGGACGGCATCGAGTGCCTGCAGCAGATCATCGCCGACGAACGAGCTGCCCGCCGCGCACCGCCGCAGGTCA
>VAZF01000715.1 GCA_005888425.1 Alphaproteobacteria bacterium | reverse complement strand
ATTCGAACGAGGCCAAGATCGAAATGCTCGCCGTGCCTAGAGAGACGATCGCCTCGCATGGCGCGATAAGCGCTGAGACCGCAGAGGCGATGGCCCGGGGCGCGGTGCGGCGCGCGCCCGCCGATGTCGCGGTGTCGGTCACCGGCATCGCCGGACCTCGGGGCGCTACGCCGGAAAAGCCGGTCGGGCTCGTCTATCTCGGAGTCGCACGGCGCGACGGCGCCTGCCGCGTCGAGCGCCGGATGTTTCCGGGCGACCGCGGCGCGATCCGGCAGGCGGCGCTGATCGGCGCGCTGCAGATGCTGCAGGACGAGGCACCGGCGGCTTAGCTCACGCGGCGCTTCCGCCGGTTGGAGCGTGGATTTATCATGCGGCAATCCTCTGAAGGGAGCCCGTCGATGCTGCTCCGTAACGCCTGGTACATCGCCGCCTGGGCCGACGAGCTCGGGACGCAGCCTGTCGCCCGCCGCATCTGCAACGAGCCGATCGTGTTGTTTCGCGACAACCAGCACCGCGCGGCAGCCCTTACCGACCGCTGTTGTCATCGTGCGGCGCCGCTGCATCTCGGAACGATCACCGAGGCCGGCCTCCAATGCGGCTATCACGGGCTCGTCTTCGACGGCTCGGGGCATTGCGTTGCCATCCCCGGGCAATCGCGCATTCCCGAGGATGCGCGCGTGCGCAGCTACCCGGTCGTCGAGAAAAACCAGCTCGTCTGGGTGTGGCTGGGCGAAGCGGCAAAGGCCGATCCGTCATTGATCGTCGATTTCCCCTATCACGACGACAAGGCGACCTGGCCGAACAAGCACGACATGTATCCGATCAAAGGCAATTACATGCTGATGGTCGACAATCTGATGGACCTGACGCATCTCGGCTATCTGCACGCCAAGACGGTCGGCGGCAACCCGTCGGCGCATGTCGGCGCGGAGATGAAGACGACCCGCACGCCGACGGGGCTCAAATTCACGCGATGGATGAAAAACTCGGTGCCCCCGCCGAGCTATGTCAAGGCAGCGGGATTTCAGGGCCGCGTCGATCGCTGCCAGATCTTCGAGTTCGTCGCGCCGAGCACGGTCCTGCAATGGACCGGCGCGGCCGATGCCGGCAGCGAATACGCCGACCCGCAGCGCGATTTCCGGTTCCAGTTCCGGCTGTTTCACGGGCTGACGCCGGAGACCGAGACGAGCTGCTATTACTTCTGGTCTGTCGCGAACGGGTATCGCCAGAATGAGCCCGAGGCGACCGAACAGCTCTATCGCGAGATCGCGCCGACCTTTGTCGAGGATAAGGACATGGTCGAAGCGCAGCAGCGGCGGCTCGACGAATTCGGCGAGAGGGGCCTTGTCGATATCGCGTCCGACGCCAACCGCATGCATATGCGCCGCATGGTCGAGCGCCTGATCGCCCAGGAGCAACCCGCGCTCGCCGCGGAATAATTCAGGAGCGCCGGCATCCCGCCGGCATGCCGGCCAGAGGCCGGCGGTCCGGGTTAAATTGCGGGTTTGCTGGCCGGGTCGGGCGCCGGGCGGCCGTAGAGCTGCTCGGCGCGGTGCTCGAAGGCGGCGACCATGCGGCGCACCGCCTCATGAAACAACATCTCGATGACGCGCTGCAGGAGGCGCGACTTGAACTCGAAATCGACAAAGAAGTCGATGCGGCAGCCGCCCGGCGCCTTTTCGAAAACCCAGTGATTGTTGAGATAGCGGAACGGCCCCTCGGTGTATTCGACATCGATGCGGCGCGGCGGGTCGAGCGCAACGCGCGAGGTGAAGCGCTCGCGGAACAGGCGGAAGCCGATGATCAGATCGGCGATAATCAGGTTCGCGCTGCGCTCGCGTACGCGGGCACCGACGCACCACGGCAGGAATTCGGGATAGCGCTCAACATCGGCGACGAGCGCGAAGAGCTGCTCCGGCGTGTAGGGGAGCACCCGCTGCTCGGCATGGGTCGGCATCGGGGCTAAGCGCGTTCCCCGAGCGCGGCGGCGCGGGCCGCCTTCAATTGCGCGAAATCCTCGCCCGCGTGGTACGAGGAGCGCGTCAACGGCGAGGCTGATACCATCAGAAAACCCTTACCCAGCGCGAGGCGGCGATAGCCTTCGAATTCGTCGGGCGTGACGAAGCCGGCGACCGGATGGTGCTTCGGCGTCGGCTGCAGATATTGCCCGATTGTCAGAAAATCGACCCCGGCCTCGCGCAAATCGTCCATCACCTGCAAGACTTCAGTGCGCGCCTCGCCGAGCCCGACCATGAGCCCGGATTTTGTGAAGAGCGTGGGGTCCAGACGCTTCGCGTGGTCGAGCAAGCGCAATGAATGGAAATAGCGCGCGCCGGGACGCACCTCGGCATAAAGCCGCGGCACGGTTTCGAGATTGTGGTTGAGAACATCGGGCTTCGCCGCGACGACGATCTCGATGGCGCCGTCCTTGCGCAGGAAATCGGGCACGAGCACCTCGATCGTCGTCTGCGGCGCGGCGGCGCGGATCGCGGCGATCGTTTGCGCGAAATGTCCCGCGCCGCCATCGTCGAGATCGTCGCGGTCGACCGAGGTCACGACAATGTGGTTGAGGCCAAGCGCGGCGACCGCTTCGCCGACGCGCTGCGGCTCGTGCGGGTCGAGCTGATCGGGGCGGCCGGTCGCGACATTGCAGAAGGTGCAGGCGCGGGTGCAAACCGCGCCCAAAATCATCACCGTCGCGTGCTTTTCCTTCCAGCACTCGCCGATATTCGGGCAGGCCGCCTCTTCGCAGACTGTGTTGAGCTTCAACTCGCGCATCAGGCGGCGCGTCGCCTGGTATTCCGGCGAGGTCGGCGCCTTGACGCGGATCCAGAGCGGCTTCCGCGGGCTCGGCTGGTCCGGCCGCGCCGCCTTCTCCGGATGCCGCAGCGGCTCCGGCGCGGGCTTTGCCTCGATGTTCGGCAGGGTCATCGGTCAGAAGTGGAGGGCGCGGCCATAGGCGTCAAGCACGGCCTCGTGCATCGTCTCGGAGATCGTCGGGTGCGGGAAGATGGTCCGCATCAGCTCGCTCTCGGTGGTCTCCAGGGTCTTGGCGATCGTGTAGCCCTGGATCAGCTCAGTAACCTCGGCGCCGACCATATGCGCGCCGAGCAATTCGCCGGTCTTGGCGTCGAACACCGTCTTGACCATCCCCTCGGGCTCGCCGAGCGCGATCGCCTTGCCGTTGCCGATAAA
>VAZF01000202.1:8439-10522 GCA_005888425.1 Alphaproteobacteria bacterium | reverse complement strand
ATGGCCGCGATGCGAGAACGGCTCGTTCGAGGTCCACGCCTTGACGATCACATCAAGGCATTCGTTGAACCGCGCGTCGGCCTCGTCCATATCGACGCAGAAGCCGGCGAATTCATTGTAGCGGTAGCCCTTGCCGATGCCGAAATCGAGCCGGCCGCCGGACAGGAGATCGAGGGTCGCGGCCTGCTCGGCGAGCAATACCGGGTTGTGCCACGGCAAAACGATGACGGCAGTGCCGAGCCGCAGGGGCCGTAAAAGCCGAGCGCCTCGGCCTCGACATTGTAATCGATGAAATCGCGGAAGCCTTCGCTGCTGTCGAACTCGGCCGCCTCCGACGAATTGGGGCGCCGCGCCGCCGCGCTGCCGAACAGACCGAACCTCATCGTGCCATGCTCCCTGGCCGCAAGCCTGATACCGAGAGAGTAGGCGCGCCGGCGCGATGTTCAAAATGCCGGTTTTTTATCGCCGTCATAGCGGATCGGCATGCGTGGACTCAGAGTACCACTTGCGCACCCCGCGTAACTCCGTTATATCAATATCGATATAGATGCGGCCCAGACTGAAACTGATCGCGTTCTGCGTGACTCCCTGAACGAACTGCGCGCGTTTCCTGAAGGAGCGCGACAGGAAGCGGGATTTCAGCTCTATCGCGTCCAGCCGGGGCTTGATCCCGCTGATTGGAAGCCGATGGCGACGATTGGCAGGGGCGTACGCGAAATTCGCATCCGCGATGAGGCAGGGGCGTACCGCGTCATGTACATCGCGACGTTTACAGAGGCGGTTTACGTGTTGCACGCATTTCAGAAGAAGACGCAACGAACAGCAAAGCGCGATGGGGACTTGGCAGCCTCGCGGCTTCGGGATTTGGCGCGGAGGGCAAGATGAGTACCGATCAAGTTTTCGAAACCGTCTGGGACGCCACCGAGCCTTCGCTTGCCGAGGCGGCCCACATGAAAATTCGTGCAGACCTGATGATTGCCATTCAGCAGGTGGTAGCGGCCTGGGATCTTACTCAGGCCGAAGCCGCCAAGCGTCTGGCGGTGACCCAGCCCCGCTTGAATGACCTCCTGCGGGGCCGGATCGGCAAGTTCAGCTTGGACGCGCTGGTCGGCCTGGCCACACGTGCCGGGCTCGACCTGCGCATCGAAATCAGGCGGCCTGCCGCCTAATTCACCGATATTGAGCGAACCCTCTCCCGCAGTGCGGGAGAGGGGCATTGCTCCGGGCTTATGCGCGCGCCTGGTACAGCGGGCCGCGGATGATTTGCCCGGGAAGCGCGTCGGTCAGCTGGCCGCCCTCATAGAGCACCGTGCCGTTGACGACGACATAATCGATGCCGACCGCCTCGCGCTTTACTTCGATGCCGCCGCCGGGCAGCGTCGCCGACGGCTCGCGCGGCTTCTCCGCGATCGTGTCGGGGTCGAAGATCGTGATGTCGGCGATCTTGCCGGCAGCGATAAAGCCGCGGTCGGTGATGTCGTGCATCAGCGCGGTCTTGCCGGTCAGCCGATAGACCGCCTGTTCGAGCGTCATCGCCTGCTGCTCGCGCACCCAATGACCGAGCAGGTGGGTGCTGGTCTCGTGCCGGTCGGCGGTATGCGGTCGGCCGCCGCCGTCGCTGGTGCCGATCACCGTGTACGCCGACCCGAGGATGTGCTTTTGCACTTTCGGATCATGGTTGCGGTCGATCGCCTGGAAACAGGTCTGCAGATCCTCGTCGAGCGACAGGTCGAGGAAGGCGTCCATGATGCTCTTGTTCTGCTCCTGGGCGATCTGCTCGATCGTCTTGCCTTCGAGGTGGCGGTTCTGGCCCTTGGTGGTCATGAACACCTGCACGAGGTCCCAGCGCCGGTTGAACAGGCCGCGGACGCGACCGAGCCGGTCGGTCATGCCGCCCTGCTGGTCGACCGTGCCCTCGACCGCCTCGGCCGACAGCGCCTTGCGGATTTCCGGGTCGCGGAAGGCCTGGATCCGCTCGCGATAGGGCCGCGCCATGACCTCGTCCCAAGTCGGCATGCCGCGAAAGAAACCCTCGGGGTGGGTAATGTCCTCGTCCTGCGGCACGTTAAGGCCGCGCTCCAGG
>VAZF01000202.1:0-8413 GCA_005888425.1 Alphaproteobacteria bacterium | reverse complement strand
ATCGACGGCCGGCCGGTGCGCGCCGCCAGTTCGCGGGCGACCGCGCGCGTCTGCTTGGTACCGCCGGGCGCGCCGCCGGCGACCTGGAAGACGCCGGTGCCGAGTTCGCCGAGCACGCTGGCGAGCGCCCAGCGCTCTGCGTCGTCGGGCACCCCGGCGGGATCGCCGCGATCCTTCGGCGCGGTCGAAAAGCCGAGCGCGCCGTCATACATCGCGTCGCGGATCAGGCGCTGCATTGCAGCCATTTCCGCTTGTGTCGCCTCGCGCTCGGCGGCCGCCTCGCCCATCACATAGCGGCGGATGCCGGAATGGCCGACCAGCGTGCCGACGTTGATGCCGCGCTTTTTGCCGAGCGCGTTGAGGTAGTCGCCGACCGATTCCCAGGTCACGTCGACGCCGGCCTTCAGGACCGGCAGTGGGATCTGCTCGGCGTTGGAGAAAAATTCGAGATACCATTCGCCGTCGCCCGGCCGCACCGGCGCGATGACTTGGCCGCACTGGCCGACGATGACCGTCGTGTGGCCGTTATGCAGCCAGGAGCCGCAATAGGGATCCCATACGGCCTGTGGATCGAAATGAGTGTGATGATCGATAAAGCCGGGCGCGACGACGCGTCCCTCGGCATCGATCGTGCGCTCCGCGGCGGCGCCACTGTATTTGCCGACCCCGACGATCCTGCCGTCCTTGACCGCGACATCGGCCTGGAACGCCGGCTCGCCCGAACCGTCGACCACGCGCCCGTTCTTAATGAGCAGATCGAATGCCATCGCATTTCCTCCCGCTGGTCGGTGCGCCGTCGCCCTCGTTGATACCCGCGGGGCTTTGCCTTGGCTCTGCAGCCGGCGCGCCTGTTATCTCGACCTTGGGTTTATGGCATCCGTCGGGGTGCGACAACCCGTTCCGGCGCGCGGCGGCCTCTATGTTAGCGCATGGCCCAGCCGACTCTCAGGTGACGCTGGTTGCGACCGAGCCGATCCCGGCAAAGGCGCACTCCACCCGGTCGCCGCGGTTTAAGGGGAATTGCCGCGTGAACGAGCCGCTCATGATGGTGTCGTCGGCCCGCAGCCTTTCGCCGAATTCCGCCAGCTTGGCGGCGAGCCAGACGACGGCATTGAACGGGTGGCCGAGCACGGCGTCGCCGCGGCCGGTCCCAACCTCGGCGCCGTTAATTAAGACGCGCGCCTCGACCTTGCCCAGCTCCGGCAGTGCCTCGGGACCGACCGGCGGGCCGAGCACAAACGCCTTCTGCTGTGCGTTATCGGCAAGCGCCAAGGCCAGTTGGCGGGTCAGGTCGCCGCGCGTCTCGATAATCTCAAAGGCGGGGTGAATGCGCGCCACCGCCGCGGCGACCTCGTCCCGGGCCGCGCCGGGCGGCACATCGCGGCCGAGCACGATGCACAATTCATTCTCAAAGCCGGGCTCGATCAGTTCGTCGCGGCTGAACACATGCCCCGACGGCTTGAGGCCGTCCGCCAAAAGGCAGCCGAATACCGGCTCGTGCACGCCGAACTGCTCCTGGATCGCGCGCGCGGTCAGCCCGACTTTCCAGCCCACACGCTGCACGCCGCGAAGCCGCAGCCGCCTCAGCAGGATGCGATAGGCGTCGTCGATCGTTAGCCGATCGGCCCAGTCGTGCGGAAAATACTCGCCGCGCGCGGCGGCGGCCTCGAATGCCGCGGCCGTCGCTTCGATTTCGGTCGCATCCACGGCGCAATCCGCTGCTCTATGAGGCCGCAGCAACCGGCTCGGGCATCGCGAGCGGCGCCGCCGCGGCGCCGTCGTAAAGGTGGCAGGCGGTCCGCCGTCCCTCGATTGTCATGAGCGCCGGCTCCTCTTCGGCGCAACGCGGCATCGCATGCAGACACCGCGGATGAAAGCGGCAGCCGGAAGGCGGATTCAGCGGGCTTGGCACTTCGCCAGCCAGGATGATTTCGTCCTGCCGCTCGTCCGGATGGCTCGGCAAGGCGGCCGAGAACAACGCCTCCGTGTAGGGGTGCTTCGGGGTGCGGGCGAGCGTGCGCGCCTCTCCCTGCTCGACAATCTTGCCGAGATACATGACGACAATCGTGTGGCTCATATGCGCCACCGCGGCGAGGTCATGCGCTATGAACAGGTAAGAGAGCCCGAGCTCGGCCTGCAGGTCGCATAGCAGATTGAGGATCTGCGCCCGGATCGACACATCGAGCGCCGAGACCGGCTCGTCCAGCACGACAAGCTTTGGCGAGAGCGCCAAAGCGCGGGCAATCGCGATGCGCTGTCGCTGTCCGCCGGAGAATTCATGCGGGAACAGATCGGCGGCGCGGTCGGGCAGCCCGACCATGTCGAGGAGGCGCCGCACGCGACCCCGCACCTCGTCCCTCGACAGCTGCTCGTTGGTGACGAGCGGCTCGGCGATGATCGCGCCGACCCGCATCCGCGGGTTCAACGACGCGTAGGGGTCCTGGAACACCGCCTGCACCGATTTGCGATACTGCCGGCGGCCGGCAGCGTCGAGCTCGTGCAGATCGCGGCCTTCGAAGCGGATCGAGCCGCTGGTCGGCTCCTCCAATCCGAGGACAAGCTTTGCGGTCGTCGTCTTGCCGCAGCCGGACTCGCCGACAACACCCAGGGTCTGGCCGCGCTCGATCGAAAACGAGATATCGTCGACCGCGCGCACGACGCCGCGGGTGCCGCCGAACGCGCCACGTTTTGCCGAGAAATGCTTTGTGAGCCCGACCGCCTCGACAACCGGCATCAGACCGCCTCCCGGCGCAACACGGGAGCGGCAACGCCGATGACAGGAGCGGCGAGCCAGCACCGCGTGGTGCGCCCCTCCTCCGGCGCCGTTTCCGGCGGCGCCGATTGCAGGCAGCGGTCGAAGGCGCGCGGACAGCGAGGCGCGAAGGCGCAGCCCGGCGGCAGCTTTGAGAGGTCGGGCGGCTGTCCATCGATCGCGGTCAGGCGCTGGCGGTCGTCGCCCATTTTCGGGATCGAATTCAGCAGCGCCTCGGTATAGGGATGCATCGGGGCATTGAAGATGCGCGACACCGGGCCTGATTCGACAACGCGGCCGGCGTACATGACCGCGAGCTGGTCGCACATTTTGGCGACGATGCCGAGATTGTGCGTGATGAAGATCAGCGCCAGGCCATGCGCGCGCTGCAGATCGCGCAGCAATTTCAAATATTGCGCCTGGATCGTCAGATCGAGGCTGGTCGTCGGCTCGTCCGCAATCAACAGGCGCGGCTCGCAAGAGATGCCGATCGCGCCGACGATGCGCTGGCGCATGCCGCCCGACATCTCGTGCGGGTACTGCGTCACGCGGGTTTCAGGCGACGGGATGCGCACCGATTTCAACAATTCGCGGGCCCGGTTCCAGGCGGTGGCGCGGCTCGCCCCTTCGTGCACGCGAATCGGCTCGGCCACCTGATTGCCGATCGTGAAGAGCGGGTTCAGCGAGGCCATCGGGTCCTGCAGGATCATCGCGATCCGGCGGCCGCGGATCTTCTGCATCTCTTCGTCGGATTTCCGCAGCAGGTCCTCGCCTTCGAACATCATCCGGCCGCTGACGATGCGGGCAGCCGGCGGCAGCACACGCAGGATGGTGAGCGCGAGCGTGCTCTTGCCGGATCCCGACTCGCCGACAATGCCCAAGGTCTCGCCGGGATGGATGCGCAGCGAAACATCGTCGACCCCCCGCACGACACGGGTGCCCTGGGCCGAGACGTAATGGGTCGAAAGATTTTCGATTTCGAGGAGCGGCGTGAACAGCATGAATTGTCCCGGGGCTCAGAGCTGGCGTAGCTGGGGGTCGAGCTTAACGCGTAGCCAGTCGCCCAGAATATTCGCCGACAGCACCATCAGCATGATGCAGCAGCCGGGGAAGATGGTCAGCCACCAGCGCCCGACCATCAGGCTCTGCTTGCCGTCCGAAAGCATCAACCCCCAGGCCGGCTGCGGCGGCGGGACACCAACGCCGAGGAAGGACAGCGTCGCCTCGGTGATGATGACGACACCGACCATCAGCGTGCCGAGCACGATGGCGGAGTTGATGACGTTGGGCAGGATGTGGCGGCGCATGATTGTCCATTTCGAGCAGCCCGCAACGATCGCGAGCCGCACGAACTCCCGCTCCTTCAACGACAGCACCTCGCCCCGGGTGACGCGAGCGTAGCGCGTCCAGTAGGTGATCCCGAGGATGATGACGATGTTCCACATGCTCGGCCCGACGATCGCGGCGAGAAAGATTGCGAAGGTCAGCGCCGGCAGGGCAAGCCACGTATCGACGAGGCGCATGATCACCTGATCGACCCAGCCGCCGAGATAGCCCGAGATGATGCCGAGCGTCGTGCCGACCACCCCGGCGAAGAGGACGGCCGTGATGCTGACCACCATCGAGACGCGCGCGCCGAAAATCAGCCGGGACAGCACATCGCGGCCGAGCTGGTCGGTGCCGAGCAGGTATTTCGTGGTGCCGCCCGTCTCCCAGAAGGGCGGTTTGAAGCGCGCCACGAGGCTGCCGACCTCAGGGTTGTGCGGCGCCAGCTGATTGGCGAAGACCGCGACGAACGCGATGCCGAGAAGGATCGCGGTCGGGATCATCGGAAAACCCGACAGCCGCAGCCCGCGGATAAACCCAAACCGCGGCGCCTGCGACGGAAGGGTTAGGACTTCAGAGGTGGTGCTCATGACGGCTCAGCTCGCCAAACGGATGCGGGGGTCGATCACGGCGTAGAGAACATCGACAACGAGGTTCACGATGACGGTCATCGCGCCGAGCATCAAAACGGTGCCCTGGACGACGGGGAAGTCGCGGAACGCAATACCCTCATAGAGCAGCCGCCCGACGCCGGGCCAGGCGAACACAGTCTCCACGACGACCGCGACGCTGATCATGATGACGAAATTGATGCCGGCCAATGTCAGCACCGGGATCAGCGCGTTCTTGAAGGCGTGCTTGGCGATGACGAGAGATTGCGGGAGGCCTTTCAGCCGCGCCAGCTTGACGTATTCCGACCCGAGAACCTCGAGCATCGAGGAGCGGGTCAGGCGCATATGCGAGGCGGCGAAATACCAGCCCAGCGCGAAAGCCGGCATGATCAGATGCAACGGCGTCCCGGAGCCCGAGGAGGGCAGCCAGCCGAGATACACCGAAAAAACCAGGATCATCACCAGTCCGACCCAGAACGAGGGCAGCGACAGGCCGAGCAGCGCGAAGACTTTGCCGGCATTATCCCAGAAGCGGCCGACGCGCACCGAGGCGAGGATGCCGCTCGGGATGCCAATCAACAGCGAGAAAGCCATCGCGGCTGTCGCCAGCATCACCGAATTGGGGAGCCGCGACCAGTAAAGCTCCAAAACCGGCGTGCGGTAATAAAAGGACTGGCCGAGATCGCCGGTCAGCACGCTCGCCATGAACAGGGCGTATTGCACAATGAGCGGGCGGTCGAGGCCGAACTGGTGATGGATCGCGGCAATGTCCGCGGGGCTGGCGCCCGGCTCGACGAGCAAGGTCGCCGGGTCGCCCGTTACCCGAACGAAAAAGAAGATCGTCAGCGACAACAGGAACAGCGACAAAACGCAGTAGCCGATGCGCCTAATGACGAATTGTTTCATCGCGTCCTCGGATGTTAAGCGCTGCCGTTAGTTTCGTCCTATGACTTGATCGTGAGGTCCTCGAAAGGCGCGGTGTAAGCAAAACCGGGGATCTGACCAAAGCCGGCCTCGCCAACCCGCGGGCCAACGCCGTTCAGGAAGCCGAGTTGCCAGATCGGCGCATAGATCGACTTGTCGTGAACCAGCTGCTGCATCTTCGCCAGCATCGATGCGCGCTTCTCGTGATCGAGCTCGTCCGCCTGCTGCGGATAGAGCGCATCGATATCGGGATAGCTGCCATAGGCGAAGGCGCCATCCTTGACGACAAACGCGGCGAGACGCGTCGCGGCGTTGCCAAAGGCGCCGCTCGCACCCTGGATGATGCCTTTCGTGTATTTCTTGCTGGCGTATCCGGCGAAGAAGCCAGCGCGCTCGATAGGTTCGAGCTTGGTGCGGATGCCGATTTCGCCGAGGTTGTTGGCCGAGATCTCGGCCATGTTCGCGTAGGAGCTGTCGCAGTAGAGAAGGCCCGCGTCAAATCCGTTCGCAAACCCCGCCTCGGCCATCAGCTTCTTGGCCTTCCCGGGGTCGTACGCGGCGGCCGGCGGCTGCCAATAGAAGTCGAAGGTGTAGGGGATGATGCTGTTGGTGATCTTGCAATAGCCGAGGAACAGTGCCTGGCTCATGCCTTCGCGGTCGATCGCGAGATTGGCCGCCTGGCGCACCCGCAGATCGTGCCATGGCGATTTCGGATCCCACTGCTCCGGGAAGTAGAGCCAGTTCGGCGCCTGCAGCACGACCGGCTTCAGCGCGAGCCCCGGTGTCTTCTCCAATTCCTCGGCGAGCTCGCCGCGGATTGAATAGGCGATATCGACCTCGCCATGTTTCAGGGCGGCAAGCCGGGTTGCCTCGTCGGGGATCACCTTCATGACCAGCCGCTTGACGCTCGGCGGCTTGCGCCAATAGCCCTCGAAGGCCTCAAGCACGAGCTCGACGCCGGGCGTGAACGAGACGAATTTATAGGGACCGGCACCGATCGGCGCCTGCTTGAACGCCTCGTCGCCAACCTTCTCGACGTATTTCTTCGGCACGATCCAGCCGGCGCCGCTCGCATTCGAATAGAAGTTCAGAAAGTCGGGCCACGGCTTTTTCAGCTTGAAGCGGACATGCTGCGGATCGGGTGTTTCGATCGATGCAACATTGCCCTTCATCAGGTCGTGCGACGTCCCGCGGTAGCGCTCATAGGAGAACTTGACGTCCTCGGCGGTGACCGGCTCGCCGTTGTGGAACTTGGCCTCTTTTCGGATCACGAAGTCATAGGTCAGCCCGTCCGCAGACGCCGTCCACGACTCCGCCAGGCACGGCGCCTCCGCCTTGCCCGGCATCGGCTTCACCATCGCGTCGTGCAGCGCGTACAGCACCATGAACGGGGTGATGATCCCCTGCGTCTCCGCCGGATCCAGCCAATTCGGCGTCAGCGCGACATGCACGCCGTAAGTCAGCTGCCCGCTCGGCGCGGCAGATGCGATGCGCGGCGCGCCGGCCGCGAGAACCTCGCGCCGGGTAAGATTGATGTTCGGGCGGCCGAAACCGTGTGACTCCATAGACACTCCTCCGTGCTGGCTCTCGTCGTGGAGCCTTGCCCGGAATGTAGCGGAGGAGGCCGCGAAAGTCTTTGCGATTCTCAAATGCCGCACCCATACCAAAGGGTTAGCCGCCCACGCGTGCGTGCGACCCGCCGCGGCGCGTCGGGGCCCTAGCCGGATTTCAGCGTTATGTCCTCATAGGGGCCGGTATAGGCAAATCCCGGGATCAGCCCGAAGCCGGATTCAGCAACCCGCGGCCCGTGCCCGTTGATAAAAGCGAGCTGCCAGATCGGCGCGTAGATCGTGCGCTCGTAGACGGTCTGCTGCATCTTTTCGAGGATCGTGCCGCGCTTTTTCTGGTCGAGCTCGGCGCCCTGCTGTTTGAACATCTCGTCGAGATCGGGATAGCTGCCATAAGCGTACATGCCGCCCTTGACCGCCATCTGTTCGAGGCGCGTCGCCGCGTTGCCGAACGCGCCGCTGCCGCCTTGGATCAGGTTCCTGTACTTCTTCTCCGCATAGCCCTTGAAGAAAGCGGCGCGTTCGAGCGGCTGCAGCCGGGCGCGGATCCCGACCTCGCGCAAATTGTTGACGATCGTCTCGCCGAGATTGGCGTAGGACGCGTCGCAATAATATTCACCCGCGTCGAAGCCGTTCGGATGACCCGCCTGAGACAGAAGCTGCTTGGCCTGTTTCGGATCGTAAACCGGCTTTGGCGGCTGCCAATAAAAGTCGAAGCTGTCGGCCACAAACGGATTGCCGGTCAGCCGCGAATAGCCAAGGGTCAGCGCCTGGTTGATATTGTCGCGATCCATCGCGAGGCTGGCGGCGCGGCGTACCCGCTCGTCATGCCATGGGGATTTCTCATCCCACTGGTCGGGGAAGGCCAGCCAGAACGTGCCCTGAATGACCGAGGGCTTCAGCGTCAGCCCCGGCGTCGCGCGCAGCTCCTCGGCCAACTCGCCGCGGATCGAGTAGACGATATCCACCTCGCCGCGTTTTAGCGCGGCGAGCCGCGTCGCCTCATCCGGAATGCAGCGGAATACTAAACGCTTGACGCCCGGGGGCTTGCGCCAATAACCGTCGAAAGCCTCCAGCGTCAGTTCGATGCCGGGGTCGAACGACACGAATTTGTACGGGCCGGCGCCGATCGGTGCCTTCTTGAACCCGTCCTCGCCGACCTTCTCGACATACTTCTTCGGCACAATCCAGCCGGCGCCCGTCGCGGTGGCGTAGAACACCATGAAATCGGG
>VAZF01000708.1 GCA_005888425.1 Alphaproteobacteria bacterium | reverse complement strand
AAGACTTCGGCGGCGAAGATCTTCTCGGCCGGCGACATGCGGCGCGGCCAGTCATTGGTCGTCTGGGCGATCCGCGAAGGGCGCCAATGTGCCCGCGCGATCGACGAATTCCTGATAGGCGCCTCGCTCCTGCCGCGCTGACCGGCGTCACTCCCGGCGCGGGTCGAGGGCGTCGCGCAACCCGTCGCCGAACAGGTTCAACGACAACACCAGGCTGAAGATCGCCAGCCCCGGCCAGATCGCCATCCACGGCGCCTGCGCCATAAAATTCTTGGCGGTGTTCAGCATGCTGCCCCAACTCGGGCTGGGCGGCTGCTGTCCGAGCCCGAGAAACGAGAGGCTCGCCTCGGCGATGATCGCCATCGCGGTCGCCAGCGTCGCCTGCACCAGAAGCGGCGGCACGATATTCGGAAAGATGTGGCGCAGCACGATCCGGTATTGCGGATTACCGACGGCACGCGCCGCCTCGATGTAGTCTTCGTGCTTCACCGATAGCACCTGAGCGCGCGTCAGCCGCGCAAAGACCGGCATCTGCGTGACACCGATTGCGATCATCGCATTTGTCAGGCTCGGTCCGAGAAACGCGGCGAGGGCGATCGCCAGGATCAGAAACGGGATCGCCAGCATCGCATCGATGAGGCGCATGATGGTGCCGTCGAGCGCGCCGCCGGCATAGCCGCTGAACAGCCCGATCGGCACACCGACCGCGAGCGCCAGCATGACCGAGACAAGGCCTGCAAGCAGCGAGGCGCGGCTTCCCCAGATGATGCGCGCCAAGACGTCGCGGCCGATATCGTCGGTGCCGAAGAGATGCGCCGCGGAAGGCGGCTTGCGCACCGCGGCCCAGCTCGTCGCGATCGGATCGTAGGGCGAGATAAACGGCGCCGTCACGGCGATGAGGATAAAGAACACGACGATGGCGAGCCCAGTCATCGCGGCGCGGCGCTTCACCAGGCGCCGCAAGGCGCGCTGCCAGGGCGGTTCGCCGAGAGCCTCTTCCGTAGAAAGGTGATCGAAGGTCTGCGCCGTCATGTGCGCAGCCGTGGGTTCAACACGACATAGGCCAAGTCGGCGAAGAAGTTCAGCATGATGTATGCGAAAGCGGTGAACAAGACGACGCCTTGCACGACCGCGTAGTCGCGATTGAATACAGCGTCGACGATCAATTTGCCGAACCCAGGGATCGTGAACACCTGTTCGGTCAAGACCGCGCCGGAGAGCAGCGCGCCGAAATCCAGCGCCGCCAAGGTCACAACCGGGATCAGCGCGTTCCGGAAGGCATGCCGCAGGATCACCCGGATCTCGGGGAGTCCCTTGGCGCGCGCGGTGCGGACGTAATCCATCCCGAGCACCTGCAGCATGGCGCTGCGCGTGTGCCGCATCATCCCTGCGGCAAAGAAATTGCCGAGCACAAAGGCCGGCATGATCAGGGTCAACAGATTCTGCCTGAGGCTCTCGCCCGGGCTGACAAATCCCGAAGCGGGAAGCAGCTCCAATTCGACCGAGAACAGCAGGATCAACAGGATGCCGAGCCAGAAATTCGGGATCGAGAGACCCCACAGCGCCGCCATCGTCGTCCCGTAATCGATCGCGGTGCCGTTCTTGACGGCCGCGATGATCCCGGCCGGGATACCGATGCAGAGGGAGATCAAGACCGCGATCAGCGCCAATTCGCCGGTGACCGGCAGCTTCTCGGCGATCAGATCGAGGACCGGCCGCCTGATGCGGATCGACTCGCCGAGATCGCCCTGCACCACGCCCTTTACCCACAGCGCGTAGCGCACCGGCAGCGGCTCATCGAGATGATATTTCTGGCGAATAAAGGCGATGACCGCCGGGTCCCGGTCTTCGCCGGCGAGCGCCGTCGCCGGGTCGCCGGGCAATAATTGCTGCAGCCCGAAGATCAGCAGCGACACGAAAAACAATGTCGGGACAATCAGCGCAATGCGGCGCAGCAGAAACGTGGTCATGAAGTCAAAAAGTCACTGCATCTTGATCCCTTGCGGGCGGATCAGGCCGTCGGGGTAGGGCGTGAACCCGGCGAGCTTGGCGCTCATGCCAAAGAGATATTTGTTGTGCCACAAATACATCAGCGGCCGGTCCGCTAAGACGCGCTCGGCGACCTTGATGTAATGCGGCATGCGCTCGGCCGGGCGTCGGGATCGGTGCGGCCGCTCCAGCCGATCAGATACGCTTCGTAGTCGCCCTTCACCGACAGATCCAACGACGACGCGAATTCGGTCGCCTGGATCTTGATGTCAAACCCGCTTTCCGCCGCCATCGATTGGATGACCTGCGCCGCTTGTAAGGTCTCGGGTATTGTCGGCACGGTCATCGTAATGCTCGGATGCGGCATATTCGCCGCCGCGAGCAATTGCTTCGCCTTGGCGACGTCGCGCTCCGGGATCGGCAGCGATTTCACATAATAGGAATTGCCGGGCGGCACCCACTGGTTGCCGGGCTGGAACAGTCCGTTGAACACGACCTGGTTCAGCGCTCCGCGGTCGATCGACAATTCGAGCGCCTGCCGCACGCGCGCATCCTGCCCGAGCGGGTTTTTCGCGCGCGGGCCATTGTCGAGGTTTATCGTGATGCCGGTGTAGCCGAGCCCGGTGATCTCGGCGAGCTTGAGGCGCCCGTCCTTCTTGACCGTATCGACATCGGTTGCCGCGACACGCTCGATCAGGTCGAGCCCGCCCGATTGCAGATTGGCGAGGCGCACGGTCGAGTCGACGATCGGCAGAAAAACGACGCGATCGAAATGGATCGCGCTCTTGTTCCAGTAATCCGGGAAACGGTCGAGCACGATGCGGTCCTGCGCCACCCGCTCGGTGAATTTGTAGGGGCCGGCGCAAACCGGATGGGTGCTGAACTCACCCGCCGCCTGCGCCGCTTTCGGCGACACGATCATGCCGGCGCGGTCGCTCAATTGCGCCAGCAGCGGCGCGAAGGGCGCCGACAGCACGAGCTTCACCGTGTGGTCGTCAATAATGTCGACGCCCGTCACGGCGCTGATCTCGGCCTTGCGGTTCGAGCCGGGCAGGTTGAGGTGGCGCTCGAGGCTGAATTTCACCGCCGCGGCATCGAGCGGCTCGCCGTCGTGAAACTTGTCGAGCTCGGGGCTGATATCGACGAGCTTGTCGCACAAGGACGCAAAGACGATGCGGCCGACATAGGTGCGTGCCAGGGTCGGGTCGAGCAGATCCGGGTCGTCGGCGAGCCCGATCCGCAAGCTCGTCTGGGCCGAGGCGCTCGCCAGCAGCGCCGAGCACAACAGGCCGAGACCCGCCAGCAGCAATTTGCGCATCATCATCCCGCCTATCCCGTGCAAGCCTGCGGCCAAGCCCGCAGCATCCCATATCGCCCGGCGACCGGAAAGTAACGGTCGCGTTTTGGTTTGATCGAGAGAGCGCGCCGGTGCGTTTTCTGATAAAATGATCCCAAACGCGGCGATCGGCGCCGCATGCCAAGGAGTGGCACGATGGGCGATATTCTCGGTATCGGCGTCACGCATTACCCCGGTCTCATCCAGCCCGACCGGCAAATGGCCGGGCTTCTCGACCGCACGCTGAAGAGCGAGCAGGTTCCCGAGGAGCTGAAGGACCCGGCGCGCTGGCCCGAGCCGATGCGGAAGGAATGGGCCGACCCGGTCGCCGCGGCTGCCGAGCACCGGAAACGGCTTGTCGCCGGGTTCCGCAAGTGCCGCGAGGCATTGGACGCGTTCAACCCCGATGTCGTGCTGATCTGGGGTGACGATCAATATGAGAATTTCCGTGAGGATGGCGTCCCCTCCTTCTGCGTCTTCGCCCTCGACGGGATCGACTCGAAGCCCTATGCGCGAGCGGGCCGGCCCAGCGAGAATGTCTGGGGCGAGGGGCCGGACACCGCCTTCCATACAAAGGGTCATTACGCCGCCGCCTCGACCCTGGCGGCGAATTTGATCAAGGCCGATTACGACGTCAGCTACGCCTACCGCATGCGCTACGAGAACGGGCTGCCGCACGCCTTCATCAACACGGTCCTCTATCTCGATTACGACCGGAAGGGCTTTCCCTACCCGGTCGTGCCGTTCCATGTGAACTGCTACGGCTCCTCGGTCATCGCCAAGCGCGGCTCGACAGCGCATCTGACCGGCGAAGCCGATCCCAACCTCGTCGATCCGCCGGGCCCCAACCCGTCGCGCTGCTTTGATGTCGGCGGCGCGGTCGCGAAGATCCTCGCCGACAGCCCGTGGCGGGTCGCGCTCGTCGCGTCGTCGAGCTGGTCGCACGCGTTCCTGACGCCAAAGCACCATTACCTCTATCCCGACAATGCCAGCGACCGGGCGCGCTTCGACGAGCTCG
>VAZF01000707.1 GCA_005888425.1 Alphaproteobacteria bacterium | reverse complement strand
CGTTTGCGGCGGAATACGATGCGCTCGCGGCGCTTGCCAAGGCGCGGCCGGATATCGCAACGGCCGCCGCGCCGCTCGCCGAGCCGGCGAAAAGCGGCGTCGCGAGCCGCGCCGTCTTGATTGAGCGGCTTCGCGCGCTGCGCGGCGCGATCGCCACGGCGCAGCCGGCGCCGGCCGATCGCGACTGGGCGACGCGCGCCTGGGGGCAGCTGCGTGGGCTCGTCACGATCCGCCGCGTCGATGGCGCCGGGCAGAGCGCAGCCGAAGCGGGGGTCAGCGCCGCCGAACGAGCGCTCGCGGCCGGTGACCTGCCGGGCGCGGTGACGGCGCTTGACGGGCTCACCGGGTCCGCTGCCGAGGCGGCGCGACCGTGGCGGCAGATGGCGGGCCAGCGCCTGGCAGCCGAAGAGGCATTGCATCGCGTGCAATCGCTGCTCGTCGCGCGGCTCGGCCCGGCCCGGTGATGCGAGGCCTCCTCGCCCTGCTCGTGATCGCGGCGGTCGTCGCGGCGGCCGGCTTTCTTGCCGGTCATCCCGGACATGTCGAGATCGTCTGGCAAGACTGGCAGATCGACACCTCGGCCGCCGTGCTGATCGCAATCTTCATCGCTGCGGTGCTGCTCCTGT
>VAZF01000706.1 GCA_005888425.1 Alphaproteobacteria bacterium | reverse complement strand
GCCGAGGCGCTCAAATCCGGCGATCACGCGATCGCGCGGCGTTTCGCCGAGCGAGCTCGACAGTTGCAACCAGCCTCGCCCTGGCTCGCCGAGAATGTCCTGGCGTTGCAGGCGCGAGCCGCGGATTGGCCGGCAGCACGCGACACGATCGCCGATGCGGCCCGGCGCGGCGCATTGCCCGCGGGACGGGCGCGCCACGGGCGCGGCGTCGTGCTGTATGAGCTGAGCCGCGAGGCGGAGCAAAAGGGCGATCTGCGCCGCGCCGCGGCCTTGGCGGCGCGGGCGCAGAGCCTGTTGCCCGATCTCGCCGAGGCGGCCGCCCGGCATGCCCGCCTGCTGCTCGCGATGCAGCGGCAGCGCGCCGCAGGGCGGGCGATCGAACGCGCCTGGCGAACCGCGCCGCATCCCGACCTCGCGGGCGTTTACCTCGAAGCCGATCCCGCCGCAGAGCCGCTGGGAAAGGCCGCGGGATTGCAGCGCCTTGCATCACAAAACCCCGACGCCCTGGAGAGCCATCTCGCGATCTCCGAGGCGGCGTTGAACGCGCGGCTGTGGGGGGAGGCGCGCCGTCATCTCGGAA
>VAZF01000705.1 GCA_005888425.1 Alphaproteobacteria bacterium | reverse complement strand
CCCGGACATGCGTGCGCACCCATGAATCGTGCGGCAGGCCATCGGGGCGGCAGCGCGCGACATAATCGGCGAACGGCACGAGCGGCTCCAGATGCTTGTCGCTCGGCCGCAAGGGCGCATAGAGATCGGCAAAACCGCGGGCATGTGTATTGCGCTGCATCGCGGCCAGCATCAGTTGCGCGATGCCGCGGCCGCGATAGGGCGCGAGCACGTTGATTTCGAGCGCGCTGACCGCATTCGGCATGCGCCCCTTGCGCCAGTCCTGGTGGGCCCAGCGGATGACGCGCTCCCAGCCGTCATCGGGCAATTCGTCCCGCTCGGGCGAGCCGTCGCGGAACGCGAAGGGCACGCTGAAGGCGCGCGCGATCACGCGATCGGGGCGCTCGCGATCGACGCCGGCGAAAGCGAAATCCAGATAGCGGTCGAGATTGCCATCACTGTAGTAGAGCGCGGCCGTCCGGTCGTGCCGCATGAATTCCGGCAGACCGGATTGGATTTCGGCCGAGAACAGTTGCGCGCGCAGATCGGGCCGCTCCGTCAAGGTGAAGACGGCTAGCCGCTCTTCGGGAAAGCGCGCATTCATCGTTCAGCCTTCAGCTGCGATTGTGGCGGGTTCCGCTTCGCTCCACCCGCCCTACAACCTGCGCTCCCGCAATAGTCAGTTATCGTTGGCGAGAACGGCGTTGACCTTTTGCAGATCGACCGCGGGCGGCGTGATTTTCGAGCGCTCGACCTGGAGCAGCATGCCGACCCGGCTGTCGCGCTGCGACCAGCCGCGGTTCAAGGCTTCGGTCAATTCCTCGAGCGCGAGATTGGCGAGCCGCATCGGGACGCCGACCTCCTTGCCAAGCCCGACCGCAAGCGAGACGTCCTTGTGCAACAGGCGCAACGCGAAATCGGCGGGGTCGTAGGCGCCGGCGAGGAACTTGCCGAGCCGGTCGAAGGTACGGGCGCGGCCGGTCGCGCCCTGGCGCACCGCCTGCCACAGTTCGAGCGGATCGACGCCGGCCTTGATGCCCATCGTGAAGACTTCGGCGAGCGCGACATTCATGACCGCGCTCGTGCAATTGTGCACGAGCTTGGCGATCGTGCCGGCACCGATCGGGCCGATATATTTCGCCTGGTCGCCCATCGCGTCGAGAACGCTCTTGTGCCGGTTGAACTGCTGCTCGTCGCCGCCGACCCAGATCGCCATCTTGCCCGAGGCAGCGCCACCGGGGCCGCCGCTGACCGGCGAGTCGAGCATGTAGAGGTTCTTTTCCGCGAAGGCGGCGTTGATCTTGCGCACGACTGTGACCGAGTTTGTCGACATGTCGAAAAAGGCGGTGTCGGGCTTCATGCCCTCGATGAGACCGCCTGGGCCGAGCGCCACCGCCTCGACATCCGCCGGCACCGGCAATGAGGTGAAGATGACCTCCGAGGCTTCGGCCACGGCGCGGGGCGAATTCGCCCATTCGGCGCCCTTCGCGAGAAACGGCTCGGCGGCAGCGCGGTGAAGATCGTAAACCGTGAGCTGGTGACCCGCCTTTTGCAGGTTGGCCGCCATGCCCTTGCCCATCATGCCGAGCCCGATAAAACCGACGCGCATCTGTCCCTCCGAGGTGCCGATCGACCCAATTCTTCGGGGGCGAGTGTGGTCGGATCGGAGGCCCCGGCGCAAGCGGCGCGGCACCGCAAGCGCAGACGGTCATTCCGGGGCCCGCGTAGCGGTGAACCCGGAATCCATTTTCCCGAGGCCTGTGTTCATGGATTCCGGGCTCTCGGCTCTGCCGAGCCCCGGAATGACGGATGCGAGAAGCGCCCCGGCAGAGGCCGGAGCGCTTTTGAACGTGCGGTTGAGCGTCCTAAGCCTGACAGCTTACAGCAACATCGATTTCTCGCGCTGCACTTCGCCCATCAGAGTGGCGCAGCGCGCCTCGTCGAGCGCGGCCCGCAGTTTCGGAAACTCGACCTGCTCCTCCTCGCGCGCATGGCTTTCGATCATGTGATGCAGCGCCTTGAGCTCGGTCATCCAGCTCGGGTCGTCCTTGGGCCTGTGCTCGAGCTCAAACAGTTTGACCTTCACCTCGGCATGATCGCGGTAAAGCTTGAGCGCCTGTTCCTTGCGATGCGCGTCGTCGCGCAGCATCGGATAGATGATGTCCTCTTCGGCGAGCGCGTGCGCCGTCACCATGCGCTTCAGCTGAAACAGCATCGCCGCCCGGCGCATCGTTGCCGAATTGTCGGTGGCCTCGATGGCCTCGAACAAGGCCAGGACCTTCTGGT
>VAZF01000201.1 GCA_005888425.1 Alphaproteobacteria bacterium | reverse complement strand
CGAGTAGCGCCGCAGCCCCACCTCTCCCCGCGAGCTTCTCCGGCGGCGCCCGCTCTATGCGGCGCGGCGCTGCGGCCGAGCGCCGCGGAACGCCTGTGCGTCCAGCACCGGCACCTTGCGTCCAATCGTCCGCTCGATGTCCTTAAGGTAGGCGCGCTCCTCGCCGTCGCACAGCGAGATCGCCGCGCCCGCCGCCCCAGCTCGCGCGGTGCGGCCAATGCGGTGGACATAGGTGTCGGGGACGTTCGGTAGCTCGTAATTGACGACATGAGTGATGCCATCCACATCGATGCCGCGCGCCGCGATGTCAGTCGCGACCAGCACGCGGACATGGCC
>VAZF01000200.1 GCA_005888425.1 Alphaproteobacteria bacterium | reverse complement strand
ATGGCTGTCGGCATCGTCGCCGAGAACAGCAACGTCTGCCGCTGTTTCGGAAGCAGCGCCACGATCTTCTTGACGTCGTGGATAAAGCCCATGTCGAGCATGCGGTCGGCTTCATCGAGCACTACCGTCTCGATCGCGTCGAGGCGGAGATGACCCTGTCCGATCAGATCGAGCAGCCGTCCCGGGGTAGCGGTCAGGATATCGACCCCGCGCGCCATCCCCGCCACCTGCGGGTTCTGGCCGACGCCGCCAAAGATGACGAGCGAGCGCAGCCCGAGATGCCGCCCATAGGCGCGAAAGCTGTCGCCGATCTGCAGCGCCAGCTCGCGGGTCGGGGTCAAGACAAGGCAGCGGGCGGTCTTGCGTTGCAGTCCGGCCTGGCCTCGCGATGCGGCGAGGCGCTGCAGGATCGGCAGCGCGAAAGCGGCGGTCTTGCCGGTACCGGTCTGGGCGATTCCCAGCAGATCCCGGCCGGCGAGAAGCTGCGGGATTGCCTGCGCCTGGATCGGCGTCGGCACGGCATAGCCTTCGTCCTTGAGCGCGCGTCGAATGGGTTCGACGAGGGCCAAGTGTTCAAATGAGATCACGTCTATGAATTCTTTCTTGTCGCGGCCGGTCGAGCGGCATCGGTCCGATTGCTCGGCCCGGCGCACCGGCGGTTATCGCGGAATATTGAAGGATTACAGAGCAGCTTCCGCTGATTCGCTGCGTATTTTCCCGGGCCTCGCTCGGAGGTCCGATGCAGCGCCGCTCCACAACACGAGCCGCGGCATCGGCCGACGGCTCTACCACTCAGATGCGCCGCCAACCCGCGGAAATCAAGGCGCGCATTGCCGCGGCCTTCCAGTGGGCTAGCCGAGGCGTAGTCGAGCGCCCATATCTAGACCCCCGCCGCGGGTGTTGGAATGGTTGTCGCGCTTCGATGTGGCGCCCGCCGGGCGGCAGCCCGCCGCGGCCGCAATCCTGGTCTGCGGCGAACCACCAACGGCGAGGATGACGGTCGTCCGAACTCCTTGTATAAGGCGCGGCGTATAAGGCGCGGCGGCCGCGGGAGAAAGCGCCGGGCCGGACGATGGAACGCGTCCGCCGTTCGGCAGGAGAAGCGTATTGCAGCCCACCGATATCCGAAATCCTGACTATTTCCATAAAGTCGTCGATTGCCAGTGGGCGTGCCCGGCGCACACGCCGGTCCCGGAATACATCCGCCTCATCGCCGAGCAGCGCTATACCGAGGCCTGGGCGATCAATTGGGAGTCGAACGTCTTTCCCGGCATCCTCGGGCGCACCTGCGACCGGCCCTGCGAACCGGCCTGCCGCCGCGTCCGCGTCGAGGCGGAGCCAGTCGCGATCTGCCGCCTGAAGCGCGTTGCCGCCGACAATAAGGGTGATATCAGCCCGTATCTGCCGGCCGTCCCGAAGCAGAAGAACGGCAAGCGCATCGCCCTGGTCGGCGCCGGCCCGGCCTCGCTGACCGTCGCGCGCGACCTCGCCCCGCTCGGCTATGACTGCGTCATGTTCGACGGCGACGCCAAGGGCGGCGGCATGATGCGAACACAGATCCCGCGCTTCCGCCTGCCCGAATCGGTGACCGACGAGGAGGTCGACCGTATCGTCGATCTCGGGATCGAGACCCGCTACGGTCAGTTCATCGGCAGCTTGAAGGCGCTGCTCACCGAGGGCTGGGACGCGGTCTTTGTCGGCTCGGGCGCGCCGCGCGGCCGCGAGCTCGACATCCCCGGCCGAAAGGAAGCCGCCGCCAACATTCATATCGGCATCGACTGGCTCTCTTCCGTCTCGTTCGGCCATATCGACAAGATCGGCCGCCGCGTCATCGTGCTCGGCGGCGGCAACACGGCAATGGATTGCTGCCGCTCCTCGCGCCGCCTCGGCGGCGAGGAAGTCACGGTTGTGGTTCGCTCGGGCTTCGAGGAGATGAAGGCCTCGGTCTGGGAAAAAGAGGACGCGATGCACGAGGGCATCCCGATCCTCAACTTCCTCGTGCCCGTCGAGTTCACTCACGACAACGGCAAATTGACCGGCGTCTTGTTCGAGAAGGTCAAGGCCGAGTTCGATGAGAAGGGCCGGCGCAACCTGGTACCGACTGGCGAACCGCACCAGCACATTCTGTGCGACGACGTGCTCGTCGCGATCGGCCAGGAAAACGCCTTCCCGTGGATCGAGCGCGACGTCGGCATCGAGTTCGATCGCTGGGGCATGCCCAAGGTCGATCCGAAGACGATGCAATCGTCCTTGCCCAACGTGTTCTTCGGCGGGGACGCGGCGTTCGGGCCGAAGAACATTATCTGGGCCGTCGCGCATGGCCATGAGGCGGCGATCTCGATCGACAAATTGTGCCATGGCGAGGATGTCAACGACCGGCCGCCCCCGGGCGTGACGCTGGTCAGCCAGAAAATGGGCATCCACGAGTGGAGCTACGACAACGATATCTCGAATGACCTACGCTACAAGGTGCCGCTGCGCGACATCTCGGTCGCGCTGAAGGACATCAGGACCGAGGTCGAGCTCGGTTATGACGACAAGCTCGCCTATCTCGAAGCCGAGCGTTGCCTCAACTGCGACATCCAGACCGTCTTTAATGGCAAGCTGTGCATCGAATGCGATGCCTGCGTCGATATCTGCCCGATGGACTGCATCACCTTTACGGAGAATGGCGACGAAGAGGATCTGCGGACCCGCCTTAGCGCTCCGGCAATCAATCTCACCCAGGATCTCTATATCGGGAATTCGCTGAAGACCGGGCGTATCATGGCCAAGGACGAGGATGTCTGCCTTCATTGCGGTCTCTGCGCCGAGCGGTGTCCGACCGGCGCATGGGACATGCAGAAGTTCCTTTTCGAGATGACACAGGCTGGGCCCGCATGCCGAAGCCGCTAGAAGCCGTCAACGATTTCGTCGTCAAATTCGCCAACGTCAACGGCTCCGGCTCGGCGAGCGCCAACGGGCTGTTCGCTAAATCGGTGCTGCGGATGGGCGTGCCGGCGAGCTCGCGCAACATCTTTCCCTCGAACATTCAGGGGCTGCCGACCTGGTACGAGGTGCGGATCAGCGAGGGCGGTCATCTCGGACGGCGCGGCGGCGTTGACATGATGGTCGCCATGAACCCGGAGACCTGGGACGAGGACATCGCCGAGATCGAGCCGGGCGGCTATCTGCTCTACGATTCGACAAAACCGCTGCCGAAATCGAAGTTCCGCGAGGACATCTTCGTGATCGGCGCGCCGCTGACCGCGATCTGCAACCGCGCCTATGACGATCCGCGGCAGCGTCAGCTGTTCAAGAACATCGTTTATCTCGGCGTGCTCTCGGCACTGCTCGATATGGATGTCGCGGCGATCGAGGAGCTCATCGGCGAGCAGTTCCGCGGCAAAGACACGCTGATCAAGCCGAATGTGCACGCGCTGCATCTCGGCCGGGATTGGGCTCAGACCGAGCTCGCTTGCCCCATCGGGCTGCGGCTCGAGCGCCGCGACAAGGTGGGCGAACGAATTTTCGTGACCGGCAATGACGCCGCCGCGCTCGGTGCCGTCTATGGCGGCGCGACGGTGTGTGCCTGGTACCCGATCACCCCCTCCTCCTCGCTCGCCGAGGCCTTCGCCTCGCATTGCCGGCGCTACCGGCGCGATGCCGAGACGAAGAAGAGCCGATACGCGATCATCCAGGCCGAGGACGAGCTCGCCTCGATCGGCATGGTCATTGGCGCCGGCTGGAACGGCGCGCGGGCATTCACCGCGACCTCCGGCCCCGGCATCTCGCTGATGCAGGAATTTATTGGCCTCGCCTACTTCGCCGAAATCCCGGCGGTCATCTTCGACATCCAGCGCGGCAGCCCCTCGACCGGCATGCCGACACGCACCCAGCAAGCGGACATCCTCTCCGCCGCTTACGCCTCGCACGGCGACACAAAGCACGTGCTGCTGTTCCCGCAGGACCCAAACGAAGCCTTCACCTTCGCCGCCGACGCACTTGATCTCGCCGACCGGCTGCAGACGCCGGTCTTTGTCATGCTGGATCTCGATATCGGCATGAACGAATGGCTGGTCGAGCCGCTCAGCTGGGACCCTGACCGGAAATACGACCGCGGCAAGGTGATGAATTACGAGATGCTCGAAGCCGGGGCGGAATTCGGCCGCTATCTCGATGTCGACAGCGACGGCATCCCCTACCGCACGCTGCCGGGGACGCATCCGACGCGCGGCGCCTTCTTCACGCGCGGCACGACGAAAGACGAATACGCCCGCTACACCGAAGAGGGCCGTCCCTATGTCGCGAACATGCAGCGGTTGTTGCGCAAGTTCGAGACCGCCAAGCGCTACGCTCCCCGGCCGGTGAAGCGCGAGGCCAGGGAGCCGACCAGGTTCGGCGCGATCTATTTCGGCTCGACGACGCTGGCGATGGAAGAAGCGCTGGAGACACTCGAGACTCGCGGCATCCATCTCGACACGCTGCGCATCCGCTCCTTCCCGTTCCATGACGAGGTGTTCGACTTTGTCGCGAGCCATGAGCGCCTCTTTGTCGTGGAGCAGAACCGCGATTCGCAGATGCGCAGCCTCTTGACGATCGAGGGCGAAGTCGATCCGGCGCGGCTTGTCCCGATCCTGCACTACGACGGCACCCCTATCACCGCCCGCTTTATCGTCAAGGCGGTCGCCGACATGCTCGCCGTCGTCACCCTCGCGCCGCTCAAAAAGGCGCTGCCGTAACCTCACCGAGGTCCCATGACCTATATCGTCAAGCCCCGGCTGCATCACCCGAAACTGCCGATCAACGCGCTCGGCTACACGCACCGGGATTATGAAGGCTCGATCTCGACGCTCTGCGCCGGCTGCGGCCATGATTCGATCAGCGCCGCCATTATCCAATCCTGTTTCGAGCTGGCATTGCCGCCGCACCGGATCGCCAAGCTGTCCGGCATCGGCTGCTCGTCGAAGACGCCGACCTATTTCCTCGGCCAGTCGCACGGCTTCAACAGCGTGCATGGCCGCATGCCGTCGGTGTTGACCGGCGCCAATCTCGCCAACCGCGACCTTATTTATCTCGGCGTCTCGGGAGACGGCGATTCCGCCTCGATCGGGCTCGGGCAGTTCGCGCACTGCATCCGCCGCGGCGTCGATATGGTCTACATCGTCGAGAACAACGGCGTGTACGGACTGACCAAGGGCCAGTTCTCGGCGACCGCCGATAAGGGCTCCAAGGCGCGGCGCGGCGCGGTCAACACCGACTCGCCGATCGATCTCGTCGCGATGGCACTGCAGCTCGGCGCCTCCTTTGTCGCGCGTAGTTTTTCCGGCGACAAAATGCAGCTTGTGCCGCTGATCAAGGCGGCGATCCAGCACAAGGGCGCCGCCTTTATCGACGTCATCTCGCCCTGCGTCGCCTTCAACAATAATCCGGAATCGACAAAGAGCTTCGACTATGTCCGCGCTCATAACGACGCCGTCAACCAACTCGACTTCATGGTGGCGCGCGAGGCGATCACCGCCGATTACGCGCCGGGCACGCTCGAGACGGTCGTGCAGCATGACGGATCGATGTTGCGGCTGCGCAAGCTCGCGCCCGATTACGATCCGCGCGACCGGGTCTCGGCGATGACCTATTTGCAGCAGCGCCACGCCGCCGGCGAGGTCGTCACCGGGCTCTTGTTCGTCGAGGAGGATCACGGCGATTTGCATGAATTCCTCGACACGGTCGAAGCGCCGCTCAATGCGCTCGGCGAAAATGAGCTCTGCCCCGGCCAGGAGGCACTCGACCGTTACAACGCCGCGCATCGGTGAGCGGCATCCGAACCGGCTCGGAATCTCGGCGAGGGCGAGCAACGGTCAAACTAGGCCGCCGACTGACCGGCCGCCCCGCAACGGGCATGTAGCGCCTCATGTTGCGTTTTTTCGAAAGATTCCTGGAGCCGACCGCGCACTCGCCGGATGCGCCGCCGCCGGTCCTGGGTAGCCCGCAGGCGCTGATCCGCTTTTATTGGCACTTCGTGCGTCAGATCCCGGGACCGCTCGCGGCCTTGTTCGCGACGGGCTTCTGCGTCGCGATCACCGACGCGCTGATCCCGGTCTGCCTCGGCCGCATCGTCTCGCTCGTCTCCTCGACTGCGCCCGAGGCGATCTGGCCCGAGGCCGGCGGGCAATTGCTGTTGATGGCGGCGCTGTTTCTGGTGTTCCGCCCGGCGGCGCATTTCGCACAGCTGATCGTCGCCAATCTGATGCTGGTCCCGGGCCTGACGAATCTGGTGCGCTGGCAAAGCCATTGGCATGTCGTGCGGCAGGGCTGGACCTTTTTCCAGAATGATTTCGCCGGACGCATCGCCGCGCGCGTCATGCAGACCGGGCCGGCATTGCGCGAGAGCGTCGTGCTGTCGATCATCGGGATTTGGTACATCCTCGTTTTCGGCGTTATCGCGATCGGCCTTTTATCGGCCGCCGATTGGCGGCTCTGTTTGCCGATCGTCGCCTGGTTCGTGCTTTACGTCATCGTGCTTGGCCACTTTCTGCCGCAGATGCGCGAGCGTTCGCGCGCCATGTCGGAGATGCGTTCGGTCCTGACCGGCAAGATTGTCGACAGCTACACGAATATCCTGACGGTTAAGCTGTTCGCCCGCGCCCGCGAGGAGGACGCCTTTGTGCGCGAGGCGGTCGACGAGCACACCGAAACATGGCGGGCGCAACAGCGCATCGGGACCTTATGGGGCCTGTCATTGCAGGTGATGAATGCGCTGCTGATGGTCGGCACGGGCGTCCTGGCGATCGTCTTGTGGCGCAGCGGTCACATCGCCGTCGGCACGGTTGCAACCGCGATCCCGATGGCGTGGCAGCTCAACAACATGTCGGGCACGATCGCGCAGCAGATCGCCAACATCTTCGACGATCTCGGTCAGGTCCAGGACGGGATGCGGTCGATCGCGGTCGAGCGGCAGATGCCGGATCTGCCCGGCTCAGTCGAGCTGCCGCGGATCACCGGCGGGATCCGCTTCGAGCGGGTCAGCTTCGATTACGGCCGCATGCCGCGCCGCGGCGGTGTGTTGCGAGAACTGCAGCTCAACATCGCGCCGGGCGAGCGGGTTGGGCTCGTTGGGCGCTCGGGCGCCGGCAAATCGACACTCGTGCATCTGCTGCTCGGGTTTTACCGGCCGGAACGCGGTCGCATCCTGATCGACGGGCGCGACATCGCCGGACTGACGCAAGAGAGTCTGCGCGCGCAAATCGGCATGGTCACGCAGGACACCTCGCTGCTGCATCGCTCGATCCGCGACAATATCCGCTACGGCCGGCCCGAGGCGAGCGAGGCCGAGATCGTTGACGCGGCGCGCCGGGCCAACGCGCTCGAATTCATCGAAGGGCTCGAGGATTGGCACGGGCGCACCGCGTTCGATGCGCATGTCGGCGAGCGCGGCGTCAAATTGTCGGGCGGCCAGCGGCAGCGCATCGCGCTCGCCCGGGTGATCCTGAAGAACGCGCCGATCCTGGTCCTCGACGAGGCGACATCGGCGCTCGATTCCGAGGTCGAGGCGGCGATCCAGGAACAGCTCGCCGAATTGATGGAAGGGCGCACGGTCATCGCCATCGCGCATCGGCTGTCGACAATCTGCCGCATGGACCGGCTCGTCGTGCTCGACCGCGGCCGCATCGTCGAGGAGGGGACACACGAGGCCCTGCTCGCGGCACGCGGCCATTACGCGGCATTGTGGCGCCGGCAGTCGGGCGGCTTCCGCATGGATCTGCCCGGCGGCGAGCGGGGCGACGCGTTGGTCGCGGTCAGGGCTTAGGCTCGCCCTGAAATTTTATCGATTTTGAAGTAATCTGCGCCCGAGGAGAATCACTCCCGGACTCAAGGTAGGGCCGTGCAGCGCGAACCGCTCGTCTTTGTCGGCACCTGCGATCTCGCCGGGCTGGTGCGCGGCAA
>VAZF01000199.1 GCA_005888425.1 Alphaproteobacteria bacterium | reverse complement strand
CGGCGCGGCTGCGCGACGGCGTCGGTCTTACCCACAGCAACATCATGATGTCGGCCTTCGGGCCGATCTACGAGACGCCATTCGGCACCGAGGGCGATCTCGTGCTGCTGCCCGATCCGAGCACAAAGGTCGAGGTCGAATTCGGTGATGGCGCGGCCGAGCGCTTCTACCTCGCCGATATCATGACGCTCGATGGCAAGCCCTGGGAATGCTGTCCGCGCGACTTTCTGCGTCGCGCGCTCGCCGCGCTCGAGAGCGAAGCCGAGCTGACGCTGATGGCCGCCTTCGAGCAGGAATTCGTCTATACCGGGGTCGAGGATCGGCCGGGCGCCACCTACGCACTCGATGCGTGGCGGCGCCAGGGCGATTTCGGCGAA
>VAZF01000711.1 GCA_005888425.1 Alphaproteobacteria bacterium | reverse complement strand
ACGCCAACTTCAAGGGCTGGACGGAAACGCTGACGGATCGCCCGGAGGCCACCCAGCAACTGCTCGACGCGTTCTACAAGAACCTCTACGCGCCGGGTTTTGTCTACTGCGCCGACCGAGATTTCGTGAAGACGATCAAGGCGCCCTGCCTGGTGTTGGCCGGCAATGACGAGGCGCACCCCTGGCCGATCTCGGAGGAATTGTCGCAGCTGATCCCGGGCTGCGCGCTGGTCAAGGAATGGAAGACCGAGCCGGCGCTGACCGCGGCCAAGGCAAAGGTCAAAGAATTCCTCGCGAAGCACACCCCAAAGCGTTAGCGGAGAAGGGCAGAACCGGCGTCCCGGCGAAAGCCGGGACGCACCCCTGGGGCGAACGATCAACTGACAGGTGGACCCCGGCTTCCGCCGAGGCGCCATTTTCTACGCGTGGCGCTATCGCTTACGCGACTCCGTGCTCCTTGAACCAGGCGAGCATGCGCGCCCACGCGTCCTTCGCATCGGCGGCGTTGTAGCTCGGCCGGTAATCGGCATTGAAGCCGTGCTGAGCGTCCGGATAGACCTTGCTCTCGCAGGTCTTGCCGGCCGCCTTGCACGCCGCCTGCCGCTTCTCGATCAATTCCGGCGGGATGCTTTTGTCTTGGCCGCCATAAAAGGCGAGCACCGGACAATTCAGTTGAGCGGCGACATCGGCCGGGTTCTTCGGCCTCAACTCGTTCGGCTGTTGGTCGACGCCGTACCATGAGACCGCCGCTTTCAGGTTCGGATTGTGCGCGGCGTAGAGCCACACGACGCGCCCGCCCCAGCAGAAGCCGGTGATCGCGAGCTTCGCCGTATCGGCCTTGCCCGCGCTCTTCGCGTAAGCAACTGTCGCGTCGAGATCGGACATGACCTGGTCGTCCGGTACCTTGGCGACGATCTCGCGAAGGATCTGCTGGGTATCGGGTATGGCGGCCGCGTTTCCCTGCCGCGCGTAAAGCTCGGGCGCGATCGCGTAATAGCCCGCTTTGGCGAGGCGGCGGCAGATGTCCTTGATGTGCTCGTGCACGCCCCAGACCTCGTGCACGACGAGCACGGTCGCGAACGGCCCGCCCTTATCGGGCATCGCCCGATAGGCCGGGATCTCGCCGTCCTTGGTCTTGACCTTGACCTCGCCGGCGTCGAGCCCGTTCGTGTCCGTCGTGATCGTCTGGGCCGAAACCGGCTGCACCGATAGCGCAAAGCCGGTCGCGAGCGATGTCATGACAAAGCCGCGCCGCGACCAGCGGCTCCGCGGCGCTAGTCCCTGCTCTTCGAGTTCCTCGAGTTCAGTGAATGCCACGCTGTCCTCCCTCGCCTTCGTTGCTCGCAAGGAGGATAGGAGGAGAGCGGCCGACCAAAAACCCGCGGACGTCTGGGGCGAGATGGCGAAGCGGATAGCGGTCGCTCCGCTCGCGATTGCGAGCGGCGCCGTCGTGTTGCCGGTGAACGTTGCAGCGCGGTAAACAGAATTCGCATCGGTATAGGACCGAAAGCCGGTTGGTATCGTTGCGGTGACGGCATTCAGCTGCAGAACCTTGCCGCTCGAATTCACCTGATTGAGGGTGATCCTAAGCGCGCCCGCATTTGTCCCATGCGATACGGCCGAAATTCCAAAATCATAGCGCAATCCCGCAGTGATTTTGGATATCGGTATGTCCTGATAGACCATCTGCGTCGATCGGCAGGCGCCGCCGCAGCCGAGCGACAGGTACGATACCCCCGCCCCGGCTTGAGTATCGATCGGAGCTTTGGAGTGCAGGGGGCTCGCGACCGTGTTTGGGCCGGCTTTGGTCCATGACGTGAGCGATGTCGCGAAGTGGAAATTGGATAAACGGTTCAAATCGGGAACCGGCCAGACCGGGTGTTCCCACCCGGCGCTCAACAGCACTGTCGTCGACCAATCGCGGCAATCAACCAGCGTAAAGGCCATGCCCTGATAGGTCATCGTGGTCGGACCCGTGCAGGTCTGCTGCTGTTGCGGCGGGCGGTTCTGCGCCGCGGGCGCCCATGCTTCCCAGCGCGTGCCGCCGTACTGCTTTGTGAAATAGAACACCTCCAAGCCGCCGCTGCTGGCAAACTGGGCGGTGTTCTGGAAACCATGCGTCGAAATGATGGTGTCCATGTTTTTGACCGGCGCGCCATTCAAACCGCCAAAGGCGTATTGCGGTACGAATTGCCATGAGGTCAGGGTCGAATTATCGAAACCCGAAAACACATTGCACGGGCCCGGCCAATTTTCCGCGTTCGCCTCCCAGTAATCGCCGCGGATCGGTTGATACGTCGATCCATTTGCGCCCGGCGTCAGATTGCCGAGGAAGCTCGTCGGGAAAAACACCCAGCCGTTATAGTCCGTACATCCCGAACCCCAGAAGGTTTGCGAGTAGCCGCCGCCATCGCGGGTGCCGCCCACGCTCACCCATCCATTGTGAATGCTGTATAGATCGTAGCCATCGCCGTCCCCGGCCTCGAAGGTGCCGTAAGGGCGGTCATATCCGAAATCCATTTCGACGACGATGAGCGGATTGCCGGATTTGTCGAGCACGGGATAGGCATCGTGGCGCTGGTAGCCATCGGGATGGCCGGTATGGTTTGACGCGTCCGCACAAACGTCCTTGGTAATCCAATCATAGACGGACGGCAGTGCTGCCGATTGTGCTGCGCCGCCGTGCGCGACAATGGCGAAGCAGGCGGATATAATCACCGCCAAAGGTGCTTTAAGCGACATCGGTGGATTTCCCATCGGTTTAGGCCATTTTTGGCTAATTCTGCCGGACGAGGCAAATAAACGTTGCCCGCGAGTGTCTTAAGTATTTGTTCTCATCCGGCGTGCGGTCTCAGCCGGGCCACACTTCAGCCTTCAAAGTGGCAAGATTGATCCCGGCCGTCCGGACGTCCAATTCCGGGAGTTCAGCGGCGCCGGTTAGCTCGCGCGGCGCGCTTCGGCGGTCGTGATCCGCTTCTTCAGGCGCCGGATCTCAGGCGACAGTTTGCCGTCGGGCGTGCCCTTGACGAAGGCGTCGATGCCGCCCTTGAACTCGATCGTGCGGATCGCCGCCGCCGAGAGGCGCATCCGCACCGGGCCGAGCACATCCGACAACACCGAGATTGTCTGCAAATTGGGCAGAAAACGCCGTTTTGTCTTGATGTTGGAATGGCTCACATTGTGGCCGACTTGGACGCCCTTGCCGGTCACCGGGCATTTGCGCGCCATCTCATACCTCGTTCAGCGGACGCTATCGGAAAACGCACCGCGCGGCTCCTGACCGCAGGTCCGGGCCGCGCGCCGGCGGTTTCTAGGCCGCGCCGATGCCAGCGTCAAGGCTGGAGGGGCACCCGCAGACCCGGTATCGTGCCCGCCTGATCTCGGGGATGAGCCAATGATCGATTACCGCAGCGACAATACCGGACGCGCCGCGCCAGAGATCCTCGAGGCCTTGGTTCGCGCCAATAACGGAACCGCGCTGGGCTATGGCGCCGATGAGTGGACAGCCCGGCTGCAGGAGCGCTTCCGCGAGTTATTCGAGACGCCGGTGCGCGTTTTTCCGGTCGCGACCGGCACGGCCGCCAACGCCCTCTCTCTGGCAGCGGCGAGCCCGTCCTGGGGGCTCGTCTATTGCAGCGAGGCGGCGCACATCAACACCGCGGAAGCGAACGCCGCCGGTTTTTTCGGCGGCGGGCTGAAGCTGGTGCCGGTCGCCGGCCCGCACGGCCGGGTCGATCCAGACGCCTTCGCCCGCTCCCTGGCTGCAATCCAGCCTGGCCAGCTGCATCGCGGCCAGCCGGCCGCGGTCAACATCACGCAGGCGAGCGATGTCGGCACCGTCTACCCGCTCGCCGAGATCCGCGCAGTCGCCGAGATCGCGAAACGACGCAGGCTCAAGGTACATATGGATGGCGCGCGCTTCGCCAATGCATTGGCGCGCCTCGAATGCAGCCCGGCCGAGATGAGTTGGCGCGCCGGCGTCGATATCCTGTCCTTCGGCGCGACCAAGAATGGCGGCGCGCTCTGTGACGCGATCGTCGTGTTCAATCCGGAATTGGCCGACGGACTCGCGGTGCAATTGCGCCGCGCCGGTCAGGTCTGGTCAAAGATGCGCTTCGCCTCGGCGCAGCTGATGGCCTATGTCGAAAACGGGCTTTGGCTGCAGCTCGCCGCTGCCTCGAACGCCGTTGCCGCGCGGATCGCGGGCGGGATTGAGGCCGTGCCGGGCTTGCGCCTCGTGGCGCCGGTCGAGGTCAACGAGCTCTTCCTCGAACTGCCCGGCGCCGCGATGGACGCCCTCGAGCGCGAGGGGTTCCAGTTCTACCGCCGCAGCCCCACGCTCGCCCGCTTCGTCTGCCGCTTTGACACGAGCGAGGCCGAGGCCGATGCGCTCATTGCCGCGCTCTGCCGGAATTGCGCCGCAGCGCCCGCCCGCGCCGCGGAATGACGGCTACCTCGTGCAAGGTCCGACGTAGTGCCCGGTGATGTGCTGGGTCGT
>VAZF01000710.1 GCA_005888425.1 Alphaproteobacteria bacterium | reverse complement strand
GCGCGGCGGCGGTTGCGCTCTACCCCGTGCAGGCTTTTTTCATCCCGAGGATGCAGCGCCGCATCCGGGCGCTTGGGCGGCTCCGCGTGCGCAAGGTGCGCACGCTGTCAGACCGCATCGGCGAGTCGATCGCCGCGCAGGTCGAGATCCGCACCAATGCCGGCGCGCAGCATCAGCTCGCCGACATCTCGCACCGCCTCGGCGAGATCTACGACATCCGCTTCGACATCTACAACCGCAAGTTCTTTGTCAAATTCATCAACAACCTGATCAACCAACTGACGCCGTTTTTCTTCTACCTGATCGGCGGCTATTTCGTCATCACGGGCGAATTGTCGTTCGGCGCGCTGGTCGCGGTCCTCGCGGCATACAAGGAATTGTCGTCGCCATGGAAGGAACTGCTCGACTTCTACCAGAACCAGCAGGACGTCGCGATCAAGTACGAGCAGGTCGTCGAGCAATTTCATGTCGCCGATATGCTCGAGCCGCGCCTGTTTTTCGACGAGGGGCGCACCATCGAGCCGCCGCAGGGCGAGGTCGAGTTGACCAATGTCAGTCTCGTCGACAGCGACGGCATCCGCCTTCTCGACGGGCTCAACCTCGCCTTTCCGTTCGGCACGCATGTCGCGCTTGTGGGGCCGAGCAATGGCGGCAAGAATTTGGTGCCTCAGCTGCTGGCGCGCCTCGACATGCCGAGCGGCGGCCAGATCACGTTGGGCGGCGTCGATCTCGCCTCGCTGTCTTTTGCCGCCTCGGGCCGGCTGATCGGCTATGTCGGCCCCGCGACCCACCTCTTCTCCGCCAGCATTCGCGAGAACCTGCTGCTCGGGTTGCGCTACCGCCCCGACGATAGCGGCGTTGCCGATGACGAAGCGCGCTCGCGTGCGATCGAGGAGGCGCGCAGCTCGGGCAATTGCGAGCTCGATATCGCCGCCGATTGGATCGATTACCGGCAGGCCGGGGTCGAGGATGCCGCCGCGCTGGAGCGGCGCCTGTTGGAGGTCGTGCGGATCGCCGGTCTCGAGCGCGACCTCTACCGTTTCGGGCTGCGCAGCCGCCTCGACCCGGAGCGCCACCCCGACGCCGCCGAGCGGCTGCTCGAAGCGCGGCGGCGCTTTGATCAGCGGCTCACCGCAAAGGGGCTCGTGACGCTGGTCGAGCGTTTCGACCGCGAGCGCTACAACGCGAGCGCGTCGGTCGCCGCAAACCTGCTGTTCGGCACCCCGATCGGCCCGACCTTTGCGAATGGCGGCCTCGCGGAGAACGCCTATGTGCGCCGGGTGCTCGATGAGGCCGGCCTGACCGACGATCTCGTGCAGGCCGGGTACCGGCTGGCGGGCATGATCGCCGAATTACTCGGGGACCTGCCGCCCGGCCACGCCCTCCTCGAGGAATTCGACATCGTCGGCGGGGAGGACATCACCGGGCTTGAGCGGATCGTCGCGCGCGCCGAGCGCGACGGTCTCGACGGGCTGCCGGAGAGCGATCGCACACGCCTTCTCCGCTTGGCGTTGCGGCTGGTCGCGGCGCGCGACCGGCTCGGTCTCGTCGACGAGGCGATGCGGCAGCGCATCCTCGCCGCGCGGCATGCCTTCGCCGCAGGACTGCCGGAGGATTTGCGCGGTGCGGTCGAGTTCTTCGATGCGGAACGCTACAACCCCGCTATGCCGGTCGAGGAGAACATCCTGTTCGGCACGATCCTGAGCGGCGAGTCCGAGGCTCTCGAACGCGTGCATGCCGCGATCGGCGAGGTGCTCGACGAACTCGATCTGCGCGCGCTGGTCATTACGGTCGGGCTCGATTACCCGGTCGGCACCGGCGGCTCGCGCCTCCTCCCGGCGCAACGGCAGCAGGTTGCGATGGCCCGCGCCGTGCTGAAGCGCCCGGTGCTGCTGGCCCTCGACGAGGCGACGGCGGTGCTCGACCCCGCGGCCGAGGCGACGATCCTCGAAGCGCTGCGCCACGAATTCGCCGGCCGCAGCATCCTGGCGGTATTGTCCCGGCTGGACGCGGCGCGCGGCTTCGACCGCGTGGTGGTCATCGACCACGGCCGGCTCGTCGACGAGGGCGATTACCAGACATTGACCCGCCGCGACGGCTCCCTCGCCCCGCTCCTCGCCGCGGAGTAGCGAGCCATCTCCTTGGCGCTATGCGTCCTTCGACGCCTGCCTCGTCTTGAGGAGCCGCCGCAGGCAGCGTCTCGGGCTCCTCAGGAGAGGGGTTATCTGAACGCCATCAACACACAGCGCTTCATCCTGAGCAGCGGCGCGGTTAGCCGAGCCGCGTGTCGAAGGACGCTGCGTGGCTATGCAGCCGAATGCAATTGGTGCGGCTGACTGCTACTCGCCGTCGCCGGGACGATAACGCGGCGCCACCGTGCCGCCCGCCGCCTTGTTCGCGGGCGAACCCGCGGCGGCATTCGCCGGGGCGCCGGCGACGCGGTGCCGCTCGAATTTCTGGAACTCGGTCGTCACCGTGTTGCACGAGGCGACGAGCTTGCTGTCGCCGTCGTCAGGCAACGCGGTCAGGAGAAAGAACGTCGCGAAGCGGTCGGTCGCCTCCTGCTGCTCCTTGTCGTCCTTGGCGGTCGCCTTGATCAATTCCCGGATCGTCTGGCCCGCCTTGACGACGCGATCGGTCGCGACGCCGCAGCGATGCGCGTTGCCCAACAGAAAACCGGCATTCGTCGCGATGCGCGCCGCATCGGTGGTGGCGGTCGTCTCCAGCGATGTCGTGCCGGAACTCGCTACCAGGATTATAGCGGTCGTCATGCCGAGCAGCGACATCGCACCCTCCGGTCGATAGACCTGTTGGAGAACACCGCGTCGCGCGACTTGGTTGCTGCATGCCGATCATTTCACCCTATTCGCCAATTCTGTAAGAAAGGACTCCGAGTCTTTGCGCGTAAACGGATAATTCTGACCGGGCGAACGCGCCTGTCAGCGCAAGTTTGCTATGACATTGATCTGCGTAGGATGGGCCGAGCGCAGCGAAGCCCGTCGCGACGGCTCACTCGTAATAGTGAATCTCGAGCAACAAACAGCCGCGGTTCGACTTGAACGGGCCGTGCACCGCGCCGGGCGGTCGGCAGGCATAGGTGCCGGGCGCGAAGCTCTCGCCGCCCCTGCCCTCGGAGTCGTTGCCGACCGTCAGATCGCCGTCGACGAGATACACCTCTTCCCAATAATCATGCACGAAGGGCTCGGTCGTGTAGATGCCGGGCTGGAAGCGCAACAGCCGCGTGCGGCTGCCGTTCTTCTGCGCCTCGTCGAGCGCACCGGCGAGGATCTTCTGCTCGATGCCGGCGGGATAGCCCGGCGGCGTCTCCCAGCCGCGGCTCATGTCGAGCCGGTGGAATTCGAGATGCGGCTTGTTGATGGGCATCGGTGCGTCCTCCTCGCTTAGCCTCTAACCCGCGACGCCCGGCCCGGCAAGCCGCCGCTTTTCCGATATCGGCCCACCGAGCCGCTTGCTAGGCTTTCGGTACCGGCATTGCATAGACCGAGAAAAGCAAGCCGCTGGAACGGAGGGGATCAATGCTGTCACGCCGCCTGTTCGCCGCTAGTGCCGCCGGGGCCGCCGCCGCGGCGGGGGCGTCCGCCGTGCTCGCCGGCGAGGCCAAGGCGCAGACCGCGCCCACCGACTCGACGATGGAGCGCGTCAAGAGCTCGAAGGTGCTGCGCATCGCGGCGCTCCCCGGGGAGGCGCCCTATTTCAACAAGGATCTCGCGACCGGCCAGTGGTCTGGGATGTGCATCGACATGGCGAAGGACATCGCCAGCCAGTTCGACGGCACCGTCGAATACGTCGAATCGACCTACGGCAATTCGGTGCTCGACCTGCAGGCCAATAAGATCGATCTCGCCTTTGCGCTGAACCCGACACCAAAGCGCGCGCTCGTCATCGATTTCACGCACCCATTCTACCTGCACGGCTTTGGCATGGTCGGCGCCAAGGGGTTCAAGGCGGCGAACTGGTCCGATCTCGACAAGCCGGAGGTCAAGATCGCCTTCGACATCGGCTCGGTGCACGAGATCGCGGCGCGCCGCTTTGCCTCGCACGGCACGCACATCGCGCTGAAGACGCGCGACGAATGCGTGCTCGCGGTCCAGTCCGGCCGCGCCGATTGCGTCATCATGGCGGTCAATCTCGGGCTCACCGCGGTCAAGAAAAACCCGGCGCTCGGCGAATTCCAGATGCTGCAGCACCCGCGCATCCAATTGCCGACCTGCATGGGCGTGCGCAAGGAAGCCAACAAGGATTGGCGTGATTTCCTCAACGCCTGGGTCGATTACAATCGCGGCGTCCAGCAGGTGCGCGAATGGCTCTATGCCGGGCTGGCGATCAATGGCGTCAAGCCCGAGGACATCCCGGCCGATGTCGAACTGTAGAGTTTATCGCCGATCGGTGCCTCCTTG
>VAZF01000709.1 GCA_005888425.1 Alphaproteobacteria bacterium | reverse complement strand
GCTCCATGTCCCAGGAGCAGGACAGTTCGAGGCCTTTGAGGCCGAGCTTCGCGACCCGGTAGACCTCCTTCGCGGCCGCCTCGATGTCGCCATAGGGCAGACAGGCGAGACCGATCTGCCGGTCCGGGTAGTGGCTGCAGAAGCCGCGCAGAAAATCGTTGTAGATCCGCAGCATCTCGTTGGCGGCTTCGTGATCCTCCAGCCGCGACGCGACACCGAGGATGCCGAAGATGATCTCGGCGTCGACGCCGTCCTTCTCCATCTCCTTGATCCGGAGATGCGGGTCGCCGGGACGCGCTTCGCGGCGCTTGCCGGCGTCGTAGAGGCCGGTCTCGGCCATCTTGTCGACCCGGTAGTTCTGGCCCGGGACAAACTTGCCGCCGACCGAGCCGACGCCGCCCCAACCTCCCATATTCACGCCGGCCTTGGTGACCCATTGCGGCCCGTCCGGCCCTTCCTCGACGTAGGGCATGCGCTCCTTTATCGCGCGCGGCGCCTCGGAGACGAACAATTCCGGTGGCAACCAGGGCAGGTCTAGGTGGCAGTCGGCTGAGATGCGGCGGTATTGCATGGCGCCCTCCACTGCGGTCGTTGCCGCAGTGTAAAGCGGATTCGCCGCTCCGGCCCTCGTTATTTTCTCATGGCGGGATGCGGCGGGCAGACGTCAAGCATCGTAGGGCGGGTGGAGCGAAGCGTAACCCGCCTAAATCGGTGCAAGGATGCGAAAATGGCGGGTTGCGCTTCGCTCCACCCGCCCTACGCCGCCTGCGAGCCGGCGCTGGCATCCTGCAGCACCATCGCGGCGCATTTCTCGCCGATCATGATCGAGGGCGCGTTGGTGTTGCCGCCCGGCACCTGCGGCATGATCGAGGCGTCGGCAACGCGCAGCCCCTCGACGCCGTAGACCTTGAGGCGGGGATCGACGACCGCATCGGTCTCGCGGCCCATGCGGCAGGTGCCGACCGGATGCAGGTTTGAGACGCCGCGTACCCGGATCTCCTCGATGATGTCGTCATCGGTCTGCACCGCCGGGCCGGGCAGAACCTCCTCGACGACAAAAGGCTTCAAGGCCGGTTGCGCCGCGATCTTGCGGCTGAGGCGCGTGCCGTAAATGAGCGCCTGAAAATCATAATCGCTGGCGAGAAAATTGAACTGGATTGCCGGCGGCGCCAAGGGGTCGGGGCTCTTGATCCGCACCGTGCCGCGGCCCTCCGGGCGTAGATGCACCGGCGATAGCGTAAAGGCGGAGAACGGGTGCGGTTTGATGCCGGTGCGCAGCCGTTCCAAGGCGCTCCAGCCGAACATGTTGATCTGCAGATCGGGCTGTTCCAGGCGCGGGTCGCTGCGCACAAACGCGCCGGCATAAATCCCGGCATTCGACAGATGGCCGGAGCGGGTCAGCGCGTATTGCACGCCGGCGGTCAGCTTGCGCATGCCGCTCATCGCCAGATCGTTGATCGTGACCGGCTGCGAGCAGCGGTAGACGAGATAGGTGTTGAAATGATCGTGCAGATGGCTGCCGACCCCCGGCATGTCGTGCACGACCGGGATGCCGTGTTGCCGCAACAGCTCGGCCGGGCCCAGCCCCGACAATTGCAGAAGCTGCGGCGAGCCGTAGACACCGCCCGACACAATGATCTCGCCGCGGCAGCGCGCGGTGACGAGGCCCTGCGGCGTGCGGTATTCGACGCCGACCGCGCGGCCGTTCTCGATCAGGACGCGCGTTGCATGCGCTTTTGTCGCCACCGTCAGGTTGGGGCGACGTTTTGCGTCCCGCAGATAGGCGCGCGCCGAGCTCCAGCGCCGGCGGCTGGTCGTCGTCGTCTGGTAATAGCCGGCGCCCTCCTGGCGCGGTCCGTTGAAATCATCGTTCGCCGGGATGCCGGCCTGGACCGCGGCCTCGACCATCGCGTCGCCCAACGGGCAGCGCACCGGGTTCGAGACGTTGAGCGGCCCGCCGGTCCCGTGGTGCTCATCGGCGCCGCGTTCCTGGTTCTCGGCCTTCTTGAAGAACGGCAGCACGCTGTCCCAATCCCAGCCTTCGCAGCCGCGCTGCCGCCAATTGTCGTAATCGGTCGGCGTGCCGCGCATATAGACCATGCCGTTGATCGAGCTGGTGCCGCCCAAAACCTTGCCGCGCGGCTGGTACAAGGTCCGGCCGTTGAGCTGCGCCTCGGGCTCGGTCTCGAACATCCAATTGAGCCGCGGGTTCGTGTAGGTCTTCGTGTAGCCGAGCGGGATGTGGATCCATGGATTGCGGTCGGGTCCGCCGGCCTCCAGCAGCAGCACGCGGTATTTCCCGCTCTCGCTGAGC
>VAZF01000704.1 GCA_005888425.1 Alphaproteobacteria bacterium | reverse complement strand
ACGCGTCGGCCGAGAAGAATCCTTGGTACGCAAGATTGTGCACCGTAAAGACGCTCGGCACGGGCGCCGCCGCCGCCCGCAGATAGGCGGGCGCGAGCCCGGCATGCCAATCATGCGCGTGCAGAATGTCCGGCCGCCACTTCGGGTCCGCGCCTTGCGCCAGCGCCGCGGCGGCCCAGCCGAGCAGCGCAAACCGGCGATGATTGTCGGGCCATTCGCGGCCATCCGGATCGGCATAGGGGCTGCCCGGCCGGTCGTAAAAGGCGGGGTGATCGATCAGATAAGCGCGAACGCCGCTCTCCGGCAATTCGGCCAGCGCGATCCGCACCCGCTCGATGGCAAACGGCGTGCGAACGCGCGTCACTTCCTGCAGCGGCAGCGCGTCGAGCAAGGCGGTGAACCCGGGCAACACCAGCCGGACATCCACGCCAAGCCCGGCCAATGCCGGCGGCAGTGCCGCGATGACATCGCCGAGCCCGCCGGTCTTGACCCACGGAAACAACTCGGCCGCGGCATGCAGCGCTCGCATCAACCCTCTCCCGCACCGCGGGAGAGGGTGCCTGAGCGCAATGCGCGAAGGCGGGTGAGGGTCTCGCGATAAACGCCCTCACCCTCCCATCGCTGTGCGATGGGTCCTTCCCTCTCCCGCGGTGCGGGAGAGGGGCTTGGTGCCCCAGCCGACGTCGCGCCCTCAGTTCTTGCTCTTGTCGACGAGAGCGTTCTGCTTGATCCACGGCATCATCGCGCGCAGCCGCTCGCCGACCTCCTCGATCGGGTGTTGCGCCTCGCGCCGCCGCATCGCCTTGAAGCTCGGCTGCCCGGCATTGTTCTCGAGCACCCATTCGCGCGCGAAGCGCCCGGATTGGATTTCCGCCAGCACCTTCTTCATCTCGGCCCGCACATGCTCGTCGATGATGCGGGGGCCGCGCGAATAGTCGCCGTACTCCGCCGTGTTCGACACCGAATAGCGCATATTCGCGATGCCGCCCTCGTAGATCAAATCGACGATCAGCTTCACCTCGTGACAGCATTCGAAATAGGCCATC
>VAZF01000703.1 GCA_005888425.1 Alphaproteobacteria bacterium | reverse complement strand
AGGCGGAAATGGATGCTGAGCCCGTGCGCGACCGCGAGCGCCGTGCCCTCACGCATGTTGGGCTTGAGTTCGTTGTTGTAGAGCCCGGCTTGCAACTCATCGGGCGCCAAGACCATGACGATATCGGCCCATTTCGCCGCTTCCGAATTGGTCAGCACCTTGAAGCCGGCGTTCTCGGCCTTTTGCGCCGAGGGCGAACCGGGCCGCAGCGCGACGACGACATCCTTGACGCCGCTGTCGCGGAGATTGTTGGCATGGGCGTGGCCCTGGCTACCATAGCCGATGACCGCGACCTTTTTCGACTTGATCAAATTCACATCCGCATCGCGGTCGTAATACACACGCATTTGGTATCTCCTCCAGATTCAACTATTTGCGACGATGTTAGCCGATTCGAGATAGCCATTAAGAACTTCCGCTACGCGTTTTCTTCGCTCTTTAAGGAAATCCTTGTACGCAGATACCTGAAGCAAATCGGGTGTGATTGGAATGGCTTGGGCACTCAATGCATCCGGTCCGCTCCGCTGAAGCAGCTCCGGGATATAAGCACTCGGAGGTTTGTCGCTGATCGATCGGTTAGTGCCGCCGCCGATGAAGGCTAGATTGGCGATATCGTCAGCCTCCCTGTCGCTGTAGTGCTGCTTCAAAACAGCCTTGGGAAAGATATGGTGAAATTGGAGCCGGTGTTGGCGGCCGGAATGATCGAGCGCGATAGTGAGATTTGAGCGCCAGTCGCGGGCATCCGCCCGCCGAAATGCGAGAAACATCGTCTTGAAGAGCGCGCTACGTTGGTTCCGGCCTTCTAATTCTTCGGGCACAATGTCGAGGCGCCCTACCTGAAGGCGAAGGCGGTCCATCAACGCTGATATGCCATCATCCCTCGATACGACCGTAAGGTCCTGATCCAGCAGGGTCTCCGATGAGCCGCGCGAATATCGCCCCTTCGCATTCGCTAAGCGCGTCCATCGACGCAATGCCTGCTCGTCAGTTGGAGATATGCTGTACGCGTGCTTGTGACCGAAAAGTCCAATGGTGATCAATATAAAGGGCGAGGATAAGAGGCCGGGGCTGTCTATACCAACGTTGTTGCGCATGAAGTTCAATGAGAACTCCAGTCCACGTGTTGCGTCATTCCAGGCAGATTTCA
>VAZF01000702.1 GCA_005888425.1 Alphaproteobacteria bacterium | reverse complement strand
CTTCAGGCCGGCGCCGCTCCCGACTGGCCCGAATCGGGGCCGCAAGTAAACCACACTTAGCGTCGCTCTTTTGAGGAAAACCCCGTGCGTCTGGTTGGGTGTTAAGCGTAATCTCGGCGGCCTTTTAAGGTCTCCTTAAGACAGACTGCCCCAGGGTTCACCCCGCGATTCCCACCACGGGACGGAACATGAATACGCTCGTCTCGATCTTGCGACGTGATTGTTCGGCGGCGACAGCCATCGAATACGCTATGGTCGCATTTCTCGTCTCGATTGCCGGGTTCGTGTTGTACAGCAACGTCGGCACCGGGGTCACCGGTCTGTTCCAGAACGTCTCCAACTCATTCTAGCTGACGCACGGCGGCGTCGTTCGCCGCACTTGAGCCTGTTGCCGAAACCCTCCATCTTCGCACCGGCGCCGATGCGCGCCGCTCCACGCCTCATGGAGAGCTGCGATGAGCAATGGATGGCACCCCGCCCAATCCTACCCGGATCCGGCCATCATCACCCTCGACCCGCGGTTTGATGCGATCAAGCCGCCGATGAATGCGGCGGTCGAGCAACTCTATACGGGGTGCCGCTGGAGCGAGGGCCCGGTCTGGTTCGGCGAATTCCGCTCGCTGCTGTGGAGCGACATCCCGAACAACCGCATCCTTAAATGGGAGGAGGAAACTGCGCAGGTCAGCATTTTCCGCAAACCGTCGAACTACGCCAACGGGAACACGCGCGACCGGCAAGGCCGCCTCGTCACCTGCGAGCACGGCACCCGCCAAGTGACGCGGACCGAGCATGACGGCTCGATCACGGTCATCTGCAACCGCTATGACGGGGTCGACGGCAAGCCGCTCAATTCGCCAAACGATATCGTCGTCAAGTCTGACGGCTCGATCTGGTTTACCGATCCGGCCTTTGGCATCCTGGGCAATTACGAGGGGTTCAAGGCCGAGCCCGAGCTTCCAACCAATGTCTACCGGGTGGACCCGCACACCGGCCGGACGACGGTCGTCGCTGGCGATATCAATTTCCCAAACGGGCTCTGCTTCTCGCCTGACGAAAGCCGAATGTACATCGTCGAATCGCGCTCGCGGCCGCGTGCGATCCGCGTCTACGACGTCGTCGAGGACGGGACAAAGCTCGCCAATAGCCGCATCTTTGGCGATATCGGCGAGGGCGCCCCGGACGGCTTCCGCTGCGATGTCCACGGTAATTTGTGGTGCGGCTGGGGCCCGGGTGAATTGAACGGGGTTGCCGTCTTCGCACCAGACGGCAAGATAATCGGCCGCATCGCTCTGCCCGAGCGCTGCGCCAATCTGTGCTTTGGCGGGCGCAGCCGGAACCGGCTCTTCATGGCCGCGAGCCGGTCGCTCTATGCGGTCTACGTGAATACCGAAGGCGCGGTCGGGGGCTGACGCGCAAGATCGCCGGTCAGGGCCGGTGCGGTCCGGCCATGACACGGTTTTGAAGAAGCGCCTACTGCGCGGCGGCCGGAGCGTCGGTTACCCGCTGATATGGGTAACGTTTGATCGTCTCGACGTTCTTGCCCTCGATGCGGATCAGCCGCGTCGCGCCGTCGCGGCGCGGCGAATGCAGATCGCCCTCATTGTAGACATAAGCGTCGCCCGGGCGGAGCTTGTAGTCGCGCACCGGGCGAGCCTTCCCTAGCCGGTCAGCGCTCGCCCGCGCGAGGCACTCGTACTCGGTCATGATCGTTTCGCCAAACGCCTGACCGTAGATCGCCCAGGTCGGGCCGTGATCGTGCGGCTGGCTTTCCTTGGCGCCCTGATACACATGGCCGAGGATGCAGAAGCCGAGCTCGGGATCCTCGTACAAAATCTTCCGCTCCGGTCCGTTCTCGGGCAGGTACTGACGCACGAACTCCGGATCGGCGCACGCCTTCCGGACGAGAGCGCAGATCTTTTTGCGGCCCTCGGGCCCGGGCTCGGCGGCGAGGAGGCGGTGACAATCGGCGGAGAATTGTTCGAGTGTATAGGCCATCGGCTGATCCTCTTGAGCTGGATCGGGCAAAATGCCGAGCCGCGAGTCTATGCCGCCAAAGAACCATGTACAAGGCAGGCCCGGTGGATGCGCCGGGCACCCAAGCGGTGCCGCAGGATGTCCTCCGGCGAGTGTTCGACTAGGATCGAGACGAAACCGCAGTAAGCCGAG
>VAZF01000701.1 GCA_005888425.1 Alphaproteobacteria bacterium | reverse complement strand
ACCGGGGCCGCCGCGTCGTCGCCCGCTCCTTCGTAGCGCTCCGCCAGTCTGAGCAGCTCCCGGGGCTGCGGACGCGCCGAGAGGGCGCCCGCAAGACGCTTCACGATCGACGCAACGCTCGTCCCCTCGGCGAGCGACATCAGCGGCAGATCGATCCGCAGCCGGCTTTCAAGCGCCAATCGCAGCTCGACGGCCATCAGCGAATCCATGCCCATTTCGGAGAGCGGCCGGAACTCGTCGATCCCGGCGACGGGCAGCCGCAGGATGCCGGCCGCCTCCTCGGCGACGACTGTCTTGAGCAATGCCAGGGCCTCTTCGGTGTCCAATTCGCTAAGGCGCTCGACCAGCGAGCCGTCATTCGGCAGCGATCCCGTCTCGCCGCGGACCTCGGCAAAAAACGGAGCGGAAAGGGTCGGCAGAAAGCGGCGTGCCTCGTTCCAGTTGGTTTCGGCAAACCCGGCCACAGCGAGCCCGCTGTCACAAATCGCCGGCAGCGCAGAAAGAGCTTGCGTCGCTGGAAGCGGTCTGGCGCCGAGACGCCGCGCCAGCGCATCGCGGGTGTCGCGCCGCTCCGCGAGGTAGCCGGCATCCTCGATGGGGCCCCAGGCGATCGCGAGCCCCGGTTTCCCTTCGGCCCGTCGTGCCCTCGCCAACGCTTCAAGCGCGCAATTTGCCGCGACATAAGCTCCCTGCCCCGGCGCCCCGAGCAAGGTCGTTGCCGACGAGAACAAGAGGAACAACTCGATCGGGTCGTCGCGCGTCAACCGGTCGAGCGCGACCGCACCGCCGAGCTTTGGCCGCAGGATCGCGCTCGCATCGGCCGTATCGAATTCGGTGGCGAGCGCATCGGCAATAACCGAGGCGGCATGCACGACACCGCGCAACGGCGGGTGCCGCGTCCGGATCTCGTCGAGAACAACCGAAAGCGAAGCCGGATCGGCGACGTCAGCAGCATGGATGCTGACCTCGGCACCAAGGCTGCGCAGTTCGGCAACGCGATCCTCGGCTCCGGGCGTCGCAGCACCGCGCCGGCCGAGGAGCGCGACCGAGCCGGCGCCGTGCTCGGCCAGCCAGCGCGCCGCGGCAAAGCCAAAGCCGGTGAGGCCGCCGGTAACCAGATACGTTCCGTCGCGCCGTAACGCCAATTCGGTTGGCGGCGGCAGTCGCAGCCCGGCATTCCCGGCGGGCAGCAGCACGATCTTGCCGATATGCCCTGAGGCCTGCATCAGCCGGAAGGCGTCCTCGATCGCGGCAAACGAAAAGGCGCGATGTGCCAGCGGCCGGATCGTGCCCGAAGCCAAGGCCTCGGACACCTCGCCGAGCAGAGCGCGCGCCAGATCTGGCCGTTGAAGCGGCAACTGATCGACGTCAATCGCGAAATAGGAAATGTTTTGCCGCAACGCCCGCAGATGAATCCGGCTGTTCAGATAGAAGTCTCGCTTGCCGAGCTCGAGAAAGCGGCCAAACGGCTTCAAGACGCCGAGGCTCTGCTCCATCGCCTCGCCGCTCAGCGAATTGAGGACGACGTCGACGCCCTGGCCCTCCGTGATCGCGCGGACCGCATCGGCAAAGCCGAGGTCGCGCGAGTCGAGCACATGGTCGGCGCCGGCGAGGCGCAGAAAAGCGCGTTTGGTCTCGGAACCCGCTGTCGCAATGACAAATGCGCCGCGGTGCTTGGCGTATTGGATTGCGGCAAGGCCGACGCCGCCCGCCGCGGCGTGGATCAAAACATGCTCCCCCGCGGCCAGCTTGGCGAGCGTGCCGAGCGCGTAGATCGCCGTGACGAACACGACAGGGACGGTGGCCGCCGCCGCGAAGCTCGTCTCCGCGGGGATCCGCATGACCGCATGCTCGGCGGTAACAACTTCCGTGCTCAAAGATGCCGGAGCGAGCCCCGCCACGCGGTCACCGACTGCCACGTTTTCGACGCCGGGACCGACCGCGCGCACGATGCCGGCGCATTCCAGCCCGAAGGTCGGGCCGGCAAAGCCATCGATCAGCGCCTCCTCCGGCAGGAGACCCATCGCCCACATCATGTCGCGGAAATTGAGGCCCGCGGCTTGCACCTCGATCGCCACC
>VAZF01000700.1 GCA_005888425.1 Alphaproteobacteria bacterium | reverse complement strand
GGGACTAGCCTGTTTCGCTCTTTGGAGGGGTTGAGAATCGACGCCGGCGGCCCATCTTCGTAGGCGATTCGGCAGAATCGCGCACCTTCGCGCTTCCCGCCCCGAGCCGCTCGCCCCGGCTCCAAAAACCGAAATTGGGAGACTACCCATGTCGGCCGAAAAAAATCAGAACGTTCAAGACGTCTTCTTGAACCATGTTCGCAAGAACAAAACCCCGGTTACAGTGTTTCTCGTCAATGGAGTCAAGCTGCAGGGCATCATTACCTGGTTCGATAATTTCTGTGTGCTGCTGCGGCGCGATGCGCATTCCCAGCTGGTCTATAAGCACGCAATCTCGACCGTGATGCCGGCGCAGCCGATCCAGCTCTTTGAAGGCAATCGGGAGGGCGAGGAGCTCTGAGCCGCCTCGACGCCCCGGCAACCCCGAGCACCGATCGCGCCCTCGTCATCCATCCCGCGGCGAAATCCGCGCCGCGGCCGCTGTCCGATAGCCCGCCGCGCTCGCTCGAGGCTCGTCTCGACGAGGCCGTCGGCTTGGCGCGCGCCATCGATCTCCAGATCGTGCGCGCCGAAATCGTGCGCATCGCGCGGCCGGCGCCGGGCACCTTGTTCGGCAGCGGCAATGTCGAGAAATTGCGGGAATTGATTGCTGAGAACGCGATTGGTCTTGTCGTCGTCGACGGGCCGCTCTCTCCGGTGCAGCAGCGCAATCTGGAGCGGCGCTGGCAGGCCAAGGTCATCGACCGCACCGGCCTGATTCTCGAAATCTTTGGCGAGCGCGCCCGCACCCATGAGGGGCGGCTGCAGGTCGAATTGGCGGCGTTGTCGTATCAGCGCTCGCGGCTGGTGCGCTCCTGGACCCATCTGGAGCGGCAGCGCGGCGGTTTCGGCTTTCTCGGCGGCCCGGGCGAGAGCCAGCTCGAAATCGACCGCCGCCTGATCGGCGAGCGCATCGCCAGGCTTCGGCGCGAGCTCGACGACGTCAAGCGCACCCGCGCCTTGCACCGCGAGGCGCGCCGCCGGGTGCCCTACCCGGTTGTCGCCCTCGTCGGCTACACGAATGCCGGCAAATCGACCCTCTTCAACCACCTGACCCATGCGGCGGTCGGCGCCGAGGATCTGCTGTTTGCGACGCTCGACCCGACGATGCGCCGGCTCGACCTGCCATCGGGCCGCAAGGCGATCCTGTCGGACACGGTCGGCTTTATTTCGGACCTTCCGACCCATCTCGTCGCCGCCTTCCGCGCGACGCTCGAAGAGGTCACCGAGGCCGACATCATCGTCCATGTCCGCGATGCGCATCACCCCGACAGCGCCGCGCAGAAGGCCGATGTGTTGGCGGTGCTCCGCGACCTCGGCCTCGAGGCCTTGGTCGAGGAGGGGCTC
>VAZF01000699.1 GCA_005888425.1 Alphaproteobacteria bacterium | reverse complement strand
ACCGACCATGCCTTCAATTCCTCATGCGCGGTCCACACCGGCTCCGGCCGCGGCACCGAGATCGAATACGTCGCAATCGACGAGATGCGCGTCATTGAGCGGCGTGTTGCACTACGGCGCTCGTCTGAGCGCCGAGCGCGGCGCCAACCTCAGTCAGCGCGACCGCAACCGCGTCGGCCTTATACGGGCCCGGGCCAGTTTCGTGCAATCGGCGATAGACATCCGCCTGGGCGTAGCGGCGCACCGCGACCGGCAGGCCCGGCAGCCAGGCGGCGATGCGTTCTGCCGCCAGCCCGTGCACTCGCTCCCATTCCGTTCGCGCTAGTCCGAAATCGAAGCCCCCCAGGGAATCGCCTCCGATGTCGCGTTGCGGCCCGCGCAACGTCGCCGTGGCTTTTGCATCGACCGCGCCATTCGCGACGGCGACGCCATAGATCTCCCGCGCCCGTTCGGGCGAGACCAGACCGGCCGCGACATCGGCTGCGACCATCTCCGAATCGCGCTCGAACGGGTTGCCAAAGCCACCCCCACCGCCGCCCCACAACCGGATGACCTCGCCCAATTCGGCACGGTAGACCGTGCGTTTGCCGATATCGTGCGATTGGCTGTTGCGCCGCGTCCCGATATTGCCGCTTGTCGTGCTGGCCAGACCGCCGCCCGCGCCCCAGGCACAGAAGCGCTGCCGGTCCTTGCCACGCATAACGACGACGGCGCTCGGATGCTTGATCTCGAGTTCGTAAGCGACGCCGAACCCGCCGCGGTATTTGCCCGGCCCCTCGCTGTCCGGCGCCAGACTAAAGCGGCGCACGACGACCGGCGCCTCGGCTTCCAGCACCTCGACCGGCACATTGCGCAAAAACGCGACGCTCATCTCGGCCCCCGAGATGCCGTCGCGCTCGCCGCTCGCGCCGGAGCCGCCCGAGACCGGGTTCGCGACGACGACCCGCCCGGCGCCGCCCAATTCCGAGGTCGAGATATAGGTGACCACGAGGACGCCCGATCCCGCGACCGGCACCTTGCCCGGGATCGCCTTTGTCAACGCGCCCAGCACGAGATCGTGCACCCGCATCGCCGTCGTGAAGCGCATGCCGCACGCCGCCGGGAAGCTGGCATTGACGACAGACGCTTCCGGAAGCACGAGGTCGATGCAGCGCAAAATGCCGGCGTTGATGTGGATCGCCTCGGATTTGGTCACCACATAATTCACTGCCGACATCGCAAGGAACGGGTGGTGATTCATATTGCCGGTCGGCAGGTTCAAAGCGGCGCGCACCTGCGGGTCCGAGCCGGTGTAGTCGAGCTCGATCGTCCCATCGCCTCGCACCGTCAGCTTGACGACGATGCGGACCGGTACATCGCTGACGTAATCGTCCTCGAAATATTCGGTGAAGGTGTAGGATCCTTGCGGGAGTTGCGACAGCACCGTGCGGGTCAGCGCCTCGGTGCGGTCCAGGGTCGCATACATCGCGCGCCGAACCTCTCCCCGCCCATAGCGCTCGGCCAGCCGCTGCATCCTCGTCTCAGCCTTCGTCAATGCCGCGACGCAGGCGGTCATATCGCCCCAATTCAGCGAGGGGATGCGGCAATTGTCCGCAAACAGGTTCCACACTTCCTCGTTCAGCACGCCTCGCTTGAACAGCTTGACGGGACGCATGCGCAGGCCTTCTTGGAACACCTCCGAGTTCTGCATGTCGATGCTTCCGGGCGCATAGCCGCCGACATCGGTACAATGGATAAAGGTCCAGGCGAGACACAACAGCTCGCCATCGACGAACACCGGCCGGAACGCGTAGATGTCGTTCAAATGCATGACCATGCCGCGCGTCGCGTACGGATCATTTGTGATGACGACATCGCCCTCCTCCCAGGCGATCCCTTGTGTTACCGAATCCATCGCGACGCCCATCAGCACCGTCGCGCCGCTGCCATAGGGATAGGCGAACATCTCACCCTCGGGCGTCACGAGCGCGACACCGAAATCCTGCGTCTCTTTGACAAAGGTCGTGTGTGACGAGCGCAGCACGACCCACGCCATCTCGTCGACGACCGCCTTGAACAGATTGGCGAAGACCTCGACCCCGATCGCGTCCTGCGCTTTGGTTCGAGCACCTGCGATATCATTGGCCATTTCGGGCCCCCTCTAACGCCGTTCCAGGACCAGCGCGCCGGAAGGCACGACCTGCGAGCTCCAGCCTGCGGGGATCCAGGTTGTCGTATCCATCTGGTTGACGATCGCCGGCCCGGTAATGCGCTGGCCGATTCCGAGCCCGGCGCGTTCATGCACGCGGGCGCTCACCTCGCGCCGGAACAATCGCACGGTGCGCGTACCTTCCGAGATGCCGGCCGCCTCGCTGCGCAGCGGCAAGACGCGCGGCTTCGGTGTCCGGCCGGTGATATGCGCGCGCAATTCCTTGAGCCAGATCTCGGCATTCTCGTTGGCGTGGCCGTAGGTCGCGCGGTGCGCCGCATGGAATGCCGTGCGAAGGCACGTGAAATCGCCGCTGGTCAACCACGCTTGCTCGATCCATGCCGCAGCGCGCGCCTGAAGCCCCGCAGTGATCCCGGCCAACCCGTCCTTGTCGAGCGCGCCCAATCTTTCATACACCGGCTCGACGAGATCGCCCTCGAGATCGGCGCGCGCCGCCCCGAGCGCACTCAAGCCGCCGGGGAATGGTGGGATCAGGATCGCGTCGATGCCGATCTCGTCGCCGAGCAAGGCCGCGACGAGCGGCCCCGCGCCGCCAAACGCCACCATACGAAACCGCGGCGCATCGACACCGCGCCGCGCCAAGACGTTCGAGGCTTCCGCCGCCATCAGCGCGTTGGCGACACGGATGGCGCCATCCGCCACCTCTTCGATGGACATCCCGAGCGGCCCGGCCAATGTGTCGAGCGCCTCGCGCGCCGGCGCCATCTGCAATGGCAATTTGCCGCCGAGCCGCTGCCCCGGCGCGAGCAGCCCCGCGACCAAAAATGCATCGGTCAACGCCGGGGTTCGCGAGCCCGAGGTCCCATAGCAGGCCGGGCCCGGATCGGCGCCGACACTCCTCGGCCCGACCTTCAGCGAGCCCGTCGGGTCGAGCCACAGGATCGAGCCGCCGCCGGCGCCGATACTGGAGACCGCGATCGTCGGGATCAGCAGCGGGAAGTCCGCGATGTGCTCCTCGCTCGACAATACCGGCCGGCCGCTGCGGATGACGCCGATATCGGCTGAGGTGCCGCCGACATCGAGCGTCATCAGGTCGGCCGCCTCCCAACCGGCATCGGCCGCCGCCGCCGCGGCGCCCGCGACGCCCGCCGCCGGCCCCGACAGCAACGCCACCACGGGTCGCTGGCGCATCGTCGCCGCCAGTTCGGCGCCGCCATTCGAGCGCGCGACCCGCGCCGGGGTCCCGATGGCGCGCTCGGCGAGACCGCGGTCAAGCCGCTCGATATAGCCTTCGACGATCGGGCGAATGCTGGCATTGACCGCCGTCAAGACCCCGCGCTCGTACTCGCGCGCCTGCGCCCACACCTCGCTCGACAGTTCGAGGCGGAGCGGAATCCCGTGCCGCTCGACGATGTCGCGCACCGCTCGCTCATGCGCCGGGTTGCGATAGCTGTGCAAGAGCACGACGATCGCGATCTCGGCGCCGGCCGCGACCAGTTCCTGGGCCGCCGCGACGGCATCCGCCTCGGGCAGCGGATCGAGCTCGCCGCCATCCGCAGCGATGCGGCCGCCGACCTCGCGCACCAGCGCGCGTGGGATCAGCGGCAGCGGACGCCGCGAGTCGAACCGCATCGGATGCGGGATCGCGAGACGCTGCAATTCGAACAGGTCGCGGAAGCCGCGCGTCACGATCATGCCGGCGCGCGCGCCCTTGCGCTCGATCAACGCGTTTGTCGCGACCGTGCTGCTATGCGTGTGCGCCATGTCACGCCACGCGGCCGCGTCGAGGCGGAGCGCGGTTCTGATCTCGTCGATCCCTTCAAGAATGCTCGCGCCCGGCCGCGCCGGCGTGCTCGGCACCTTGAAGCAATGCACCTCGCCGCTACCGGTGTAAAACACCAGATCGGTGAAGGTGCCGCCGACATCGGTGCCGAGATAGCAGGCCTCGCTCACGCTAAAAGTCCCGCGTCACAGCCGGGTATCTACGATGCGGCCCGATGCAGTAAAGGCGCGGTTCCACGGCGGGGTCAGCGGCACGCCGGGCGGCGTGGCCTCGGCGAAGGGCGGCTCGATACGGCGCCAGCACACATCCGCGCCCGCCGGCGTGTCGATGACGCGGGTGCCGTTCAACGGCAATTCGAAGCTCGTCGCGGTCATGCCGACGCGCAATTCGCAATCCGGGAAGGACGTGACAAATGTCTCCACCCGAGCCCGGTCGTAAACGAAATTGCTGAGCGTCACCCGGCCCGAGCCCGGCGCCGCACAGGACGCGAGAGTCAGCAGCAGCGCCG
>VAZF01000698.1 GCA_005888425.1 Alphaproteobacteria bacterium | reverse complement strand
CTTCGCCCACAAGGAATATCGCTTCATCTATCCGGCCGTTGTGTTCATCACGGTACTTGCCGGATTAGGACTGGCTCAGCTTACGCAATGGGCTGTCGAGTGGCTCGCCGGACAGGGCATCGAAAGTCGGCTCACCGCGACTGTGTGCGCCTTGCTGCTGTTCGCCTATTCGGGGAGCCTGATGTTTAAAGCCTGGACCAGCCAGACAATGATCGAGCTGCGCTCACGGGCTCACGATAGTTTGCTCGCCGCCGCTTACGTAAGGCACATGCCTGCCTTTTGCGGTGTAGGGCTTTATGGAGCAGAGGGTCGGGACTGGGTGATTTACGGCGGCTACACGTACCTACATCGTCCCGTGAGGATGTATTGGCCGGCAGATGAGAGAGAGCTCACCAGGACGGCGCGGGGTTTCGACACGTTGATCTACACGGCTGTGCCGCCGGTAGAGCTGGGTTTTACGACGTTAGCGTGTTTCGGTAAGACCTGCGTCGCGCGGCGATCGGGCCCCTGCACAGCCCAGCCAATGCCGACGATGCCGTTTCCGGACCCCCTGCGCAGCTTGCGGCCGCCGCATGAAGATTTCGAGGCACTGCCAGCGCCGGCGTCTCGAACCGCTCTTTGAATCCCGAGAACGCGTGGTTCAGGTTTCATCGACTGAAAAACGGATTGAGTTCAGGCTGAAAACGGATGGACTTCACGCCACATGCCGGCACTCCCGCCAGACCGCGTCCGCTCCGCTTTCTCGAAGAGGCACGGCTGGAAGCCTGCGGCTATGCGCTGGCGATAATCTATGCCGTGATTTTTGTGCATCTTTATCGGGCCGGCTCGTGGATCCTCGATATCGCTGGGGCACCGGTCTATACCGACTTTGCGACGATTTGGGTGGCCGGCATCGAGGCGGTGCGCGGAGAAGCGGCCCGGCTGTACGATTCGGCGCAATTCCTCAAAATCCAGGCGCAGCTTCTCGGAACAAGGCCGTTTTTTTACCCGAACTGGCCTTACCCGCCGATCATGCTGTTAATCGCCGCGCCGTTCGGTGCGTTGCCGTACCTGTACGCATTCCTATCCTGGGATATCCTCACACTCGCCGCCCTGCTCATCGTCGTCTACCGCATCGTGCCGCGGCCGTCGGCGATCCCGCTGGTTTTGGCATCTCCGTTCACCGCGTGGAATTTCCTCGCCGGGCAGAACGGCTTTCTAACCGGTTCGCTGCTCGGAGCTGCACTGTTGTGCCTGCAGCGGCGGCCGGTGCTCGCAGGTATCTTTATCGGCTGCCTCAGCTATAAGCCGCAATTCGGAATCCTGTTGCCGGTAGCCCTGATCGCCGCCCGGCAATGGCGCGCCATCGCCAGCGCCGCGGTGACGGTCGTGGCCTTGGCCGGCCTGTCGGCCGCGGCATTCGGAATCGGTGCTTGGGAAATGCTACCCACCGGCTTGTTGGCCCAAAAAAACGTTGTCCTCCTTGCCGGCGGCGCCGCCGATGCCGATGCCAACTGGGGCCATATCCAGACGATCTACGGCCTGGTCCGTGAGCTCCATGGTGGCGGCGTTTTCGCCATACTGCTGCATTGTGCCGGCGCACTCGCAGTCGCGGTAATCGTTTGGCGCGTCTGGCGCTCATCGGCCAGCTACGATCTGAAGGCGGCGGCGGTATCGGCTGCGGCGTTGATCGCGACGCCATACGCCTTCAGCTACGACATGGCAGCTCTGGCAATCCCGGTCGCGTTTGTTGCCCGCGACCAGTTGCGCGACGGATTACT
>VAZF01000697.1 GCA_005888425.1 Alphaproteobacteria bacterium | reverse complement strand
TTCCCAAGACAGTGCGCCACCCAGGGTGCGGCCGCCACGGCGCAATCGCACCGGCAATAGATGATCGCTCTGCTCGGCGAGTCGCGGGCCGGCGAAACGCAGCAACAGCCCGCCGCCCTCCACCCATTTCTTGATCGCTGCCTCTTCCGCTGGCGAATCCGGACCGGCATCGGCGTAGACGAGAACGGCGATTTCCCGCCTCAGCAGTTCGCTGGCGCCGCCGCGCCGCACTTCGGTAAAGGGCCCCAGCGCGCGTTCGAGATAATAGTTCTCGCTGAGCAGCGGCTGCCCGGCGGTGTTCGGCGCCGCTGCAATACCGACCGGCCGCCGCCGCCAGCGCTCGTCGACAAGCAATACGGCGCCGGCCGAATCCTCGCCTTCAATCTCGATGCGCGTCACCCGGTTGCGCAACTCCGTCGGCAACGGCAAGCGCACCGCGACGCTGCCCGCATCGGGCGCGATCGTCGCGGACTCGCGCGCCAGCAGCGCGCCGTCCTCGGCGCTCGCCCGCACCGTCAGCGCTTGCGGGCCCGATGCGGGCAGCGACCGCACGACGACCGAGACATCCCTTCCCGCCATCTCGCTCGCCGACCCGCTCGCGGCAAGCAGGCGCGGCATGTCGCCCTCCGCCGCCGCGACATAACGCAGCTCGCCCTGGCGAGCGAGGTACGCGGCCAGCGGCGCGGCGCCGCCTTCATCGATGCCGTCACCGATCCATAAAGCCGCACCGCCCTGCGGCAGCGGCATCGCTTCGAGCCGCTTCAACGCCGCCGCCCGGTCGCTCGGCCACGGCTTCGGCTGCAACGCCTGCACTGCCGCCCTGGCGTCCACCGCTCGAACCGGCTGCATCGGCGGCGGCGCTTCGTCGGAGGCGAGCGGCGCCGTCGTGACCAGGATAATCTGCCGATCCTCCCGCTCTGCTTCGGCGAGGATATCGATCGCCGCGGTCTGCCGTCGGCTCCAATCGCGCGCCGCGGCCCAGCCGTCGTCAACGATGAGGGCGATGGGTCCGGTGCCGCCGAGACGGTTCTGCGGGTTGAGCAAGGGATGCGCCAACGCGAGGATGACCAGTGCGGCCAAGACAGTACGCAACAGGATCAGCCACCATGGCGTACGCGCCGGCGTCTCCTCGCGCGGTGTCAGGCCTAACAGCAGCCGGATTGCCGGGAAGACGATGCGGCGTGGCGCCGGCGGGGTTACTCGCAACAGCCACCAGATCACCGGCAATGCCGCGAGTGCCGCCAGCAGCCAGGGCGATGCAAATGCGAGCGAACCGAGCGCGAGCATTCGCTACCGCCGGCGGTCCGCCGTCAGCGCCGCGTGCAACGCCAACAGCGCCAGATGCGGCGGCCGATCGGTGCGGTGAAAACCGATCGTCCAGCCGACCGCCCGCGCGATCGCCGCCAGCCCGTCGCGATGCCGCTGGAAACGCTGCCGGTAATCCTCGCGCACGGTCTCGACCCGGCTGATGACCAGCTCCTCGCGTTGCTCCACCCCCTCGAAGCGGACGCGGCCGGCAAACGGCAATTCCTCCTCGGCCGGATCGACGGTCTGCAACAAATGACCCTTGAGCCCGGCACCGGCGAATTGCGCAACGGTCGTATGAACCGTTTCGAGCGGCGCCAAAAAATCGCCGATCAGTACCAATTGGCCGGCCCGCGGCAAAGGCTCGAAGACCGGCAGCCCCTTCCCGGTCGC
>VAZF01000696.1 GCA_005888425.1 Alphaproteobacteria bacterium | reverse complement strand
CCCGATGGGGATATTCTCCGCGCGCTGCGCCGCGGAGGACACGCGCGTTTGTCGTCCGGTTGGGCCTGCTATCATACCGAGCTCTACGAATTCGATTACGGCGGCGAGCGCTTCGGCGTTATCGGCTGCGCCGTCGGCGCCTCGTTTGCGGTGTTGCTTGCCGAAGAGTTGTTCGTCTCCGGCTGCGAGCTTCTTATCAGCATAACCTCCGCCGGGCAGATCCTGGCGCAAGGACCGACCCCCTATTTCGTCGTGATCGACCGCGCCCTCCGCGACGAAGGCACCAGCTATCACTATTTGCCGCCAGCCGAATTTGCCGATGCCGATCAGGCTTTGGTCGACGCGGTGATGCGCGAGCTCGGCGATACCGGCCAGACCGTCCATCGCGGCGCCGCCTGGACGACGGATGCGCCGTTTCGCGAGACGGCTGCCGCGATTGAGGAGGCGCGCGCCCGCGGCATCCTCGCGGTCGAGATGGAGGCGGCGGCGCTCTACGCATTTGCGCGGGCACGGCAAAAACCGGTGCTGTGCCTGGCGCACGTCACCAACCAAATGGCCGTGGACGGCGGCGATTTCGAAAAGGGCGAAGCCGATGGGGCGTATGCCTCATTGGCGGTCATCGCGGCCGTGTCGCGCGTCTGGCGCGAGCGCCAAAGCGGGCAACAGTGATAGAGCCTCGGGGCGAATGTTGCGCGATTGCGATCATGGCCAAGGCGCCTCGCATCGGCGCCGCAAAGACCCGCCTGGTGCCGCCCCTGTCGGCGGCAGAAGCCGCCGGGCTCAGCGCCTGTTTTATCCGCGACGCCACCGCGAATATCGCGGCCGCGGCGCAGCACGCGGCAATCGACGGCTACATCGCTTACTCGCCTCCGGGTGCCGAGAGTGAATTCGCTCCTCTGCTGGCGGAAGGGACGCGATTGCTGCCGTCGCGGCATCCGGGCCTGGGTGCCAGCCTCTTTGATGCCGCCGAGGATCTGCTGGCCGCTGGCTACGGCGCGGCATGTCTGGTCAATTCCGATAGTCCGACGCTGCCGACCTCCCTTCTGGTCGATGCCGCGCGGGCGCTTTCAGTACCCGGTGACCGGCTCGTGCTCGGCCCGGCGGAGGATGGCGGGTATTACCTGATCGGATTGAAACGGGCGCATCCCCGCCTCTTCGAGGAGATTGCCTGGAGCACGCCGCTGGTCTTCGCGCAAACCGTCGAGCGAGCCCACGAAATTGGGCTCGAGCCCGTGGTGCTGCCGCCGTGGTACGATGTAGACGATGTTGCCTCGCTGCACCGGCTCCATCGCGAATTGCTCGGCGAGAGCAGTAAAGACGATCACACGGGAGCGCATCGCGCCCGACACACCGCAGCATTCTTGCAGGATCTCTTCCGCGACGGAGAGCCTCGGTTGATGCTGGATGCCTCGGAATCCCCGACCGGCCGCGCCGGCCCGTGAGCCGCGGACGCTTGGTTACCCTCTCGCTGAGCGGGCTGGCCCTGCTGGCGCTGACCGGCCCAGCGCTCATCTTCCAATCGCAAAACGATTTCACCCGCTTTCTCGCCACCGTGCTGCTGCAGGGCGCGGTCTACCTGATCGCGGTCTGGTCGGTGTGGCGACTCGGCTCGTCCCGCCGTGTCGTTCTGGGCATCGCGGCAATCGCCGTTTTAATGCGCATCCCGGTCGTGCTGTCGCCGCCTTATCTGTCGACCGATGTCTATCGTTATGTCTGGGACGGACGCGTCATCGCGGCCGGCATCAACCCCTATCGCTATGTTCCGGCCGATCCTCATTTGGAAGCGCTGCGCGACACCGAAATCTTTCCGAACATCAATCGCGCCGACTCGGCCGTGACGATTTATCCGCCCTTTGCCGAAGTGATTTTTCTGACAGTGACGCGGGTCAGCGAGTCCCTCACCGCAATGAAAGCGGCGATGGTCGGCTTTGAGCTCATCACCTTTGCATATCGACGCCGCGCTGATCGCGCTGGTGATGGCGGCATCGTGGGCCGCGCGTCGCGGCGGCAACGGGCTAACGGGGCTGTTCCTGGGCGGCGCGGCGCTGCGCAAGCTTTATCCGGCCGTTCTGCTGCCTGCCTTCTTTCGGCGCTGGAAATGGGCGATGCCGTTGATCTTCGTGGCGGGGATCATCGTCGGCTATTTGCCCTTTATCGGGGCCGGATGGCGGGTATTCGGTTTTCTGCCCGGCTATGCCGGTGAAGAAGGGTTCGATGCCGGCGGCGCCGGCTTTTATCTGCTGAGTTTGCTGCGGTACTTGCCGCCGCTGATAGGGCTGAGCGGGCAAGCCTATGTGATCGGCGCCGCGGCGCTCCTTGTTGCGCTCGCGGCCGCCATCGTGCTGACGCGCGATAACACCGGTTCGCCCTTCGCCGCCGCCGCCGTCCTGGCAGCCACCTTCACGATCCTCGTCTCGCCGCATTACCCCTGGTATTTCGCCTGGCTGATCGTCTTCGCCTGCTTCATCCGCTCGGTCGCGCTGTTGTGGCTCACAACGGCGTGTCTGCTGCTGTACCTCGTCCCTGTCGGGCTTCACATCGTGCGAGACGATTACCGGCTCGCGGTCGAATCGATGATCTACGGGCCGTTTGCGGCCCTGGCGGCGATAGATCTCTGGTATTATCGCCGCCGCGCCACCCGGAGCAGCTGAAGATGTCGCTCAGCGCGCACGAGGCAACCCGACCCGACCGGCAGCGGTATTTCGACCACATCGCGGCCGAGCGCGGCCCGGTCGCCGAAATCGAGCCGGTGTGCCTCTATCTCGAAACGACCAACCGGTGCAACCTGCTCTGCACGACGTGTCCGCGCACTTTCGAGGCGCTGGAGCCGCCCGCGGATATGAGCTGGGAATTGTTCACCCATATCGTCGATCAATTCCCGCGCATCGCGCGCGTCGTGCTCCACGGTGTCGGCGAGCCGATGATGATGGCCGCGCTGCCGCGGATGATCCGCTACTTGAAGGACCGCGGCGCCTTTGTCCTCTTCAACACCAATGGCACGCTGCTGACCCGCCGCAAAGGGAGGGAGCTGATCGACAGCGGTCTCGATGAGCTCCGCGTCTCGATCGATGCGGCCGAACCGCAGGCGTTCAAGCTGGTGCGCGGGCGCGACCTGTTCGCCCGGATTGTGCGGAATGTGCGCGCCTTTCGCGCGATGCAGCACGCGCTCGCAGTCGAGCTGCCGCGGGTTTCGCTGTGGTTGACCGGGCTCAAGGAAACCGTCGCGCAACTCGGCGATTTTGTGCGCCTGGCGCACGACATCGATGTCGCCGAGGTTTATCTGCAACGCCTCGTCTATTTCCCCGAGGGACAAGGGCTGGCGCGCCCGGAATCGGCATTGTTCGCCGGCGTCGAGGACGAGGAGGGCCGGCTCGTGCGCGAGGCCGAGGCGCTCGCCCGTGATCTCGGAATCAGCTTCAACGCATCGGGGGCGACCGACCCCGCCGCCAGCCTCACGCCGCAAGACGAGGCACAGCCCTGGTCGCTGTGCCGGCGGCCCTGGTCACTAATGTATGTCACGGC
>VAZF01000695.1 GCA_005888425.1 Alphaproteobacteria bacterium | reverse complement strand
GCATAGATCGAAGAAGCTTCTGACCTCCGCCGGGACGAGGCTCATCGCGCGGTGGATGTTGGCCGGCGGCCGCGCCGTCGGATAAATGCCGGCTTCCGCTTCGGTGAGGCCCTCCGGCTCGATCCACGGAACCCAGGCAGGGCCCGGCTTAGCGCCGGATGGACGATGGCATGACGGCGCACCGTCCGAGACATCCGGCAATGGCAATTGCGGGATGCCGACACCGCGCGCGAAGGTATCGAGCGCGACGGTATGCGCGACGACCGAGACGATCTCGACATACTGCTCCGGGCTCAGCCCGGACCGGATGACATTGTTGAACCAGCTACGCGTCAAGCGGCCGGGATCGGTGCGGATGCGGTGCACGGCCTCGACCGCAGCCTCCGGCAATTCGCCGAGGCTGTCGTGCATGCCAGCGACGGCCGCCGGCGACAGCGCTGCCTTGCGCTCGCGGCAGAGGCGGCATTGGAGGGCGTGGCGCGTCTCGGCGATCAGCGCGACACGCTGCCGGCCATCCCACCACGCGCCGGGGCGGGCGAGATGATCGCGGGCGCGGCGGTGCGCCGCGGCGAGATCGGCGCGGATCTCAAGCGGCGCGGCTTCGTACGGCGCCGGGTTCAAGGCGCCTTCCTTGAGCTAGCGGCGGGCTGATTTGGCGAAGATTGTCGGGGCCCAGGGCGGCGGCCAGCCCTCCAGGCGCTCGCGGCGGCGGCGCTCCGATTTAGCCTGGGCGTCGCCGACGCGCGGGCCGGCATCGCCGTTTTCGGCTTCCGCGGCTTCGCGCTCGCGGCGCAACTCCTCAAGGCGCTGGCGGATCGTATCGAAATCATCGGCGGCGCGGGGGCGCGGGCAGTCCATCGGGGCGTCTCCAATCCCTTTGTCCAGCCTTGCCGGCCGGTTGGCGAGCATTTGATCCCGAACCGGGCTGTTGCGTCAAATCGTTCGGCGCTCGGGCCATTGCTGGCATCGGCCGGGTGCGGTTGAATGGCCACGGCTGCCGAGGATGCCCGAAATGGATGTCGCTTTTCTGACGATCGCCGAGCTGAACCGGCTTTACCGCCAGCGCGAGCTGTCGCCGGTCGAGGTTACCAAGGCGCTCCTGGCGCGGATCGCCGCCCATGACGGGAATTTGCACAGCTTTCTCCGGCTGACCGAAGAGGTGGCGCTGGCCGAGGCGGAGGCGGCCGAGCGCGAGCTGATGGCGGGCCAGGTGCGCGGGCCGCTGCACGGCATCCCCTATGCGCTGAAGGATATCGTCGAGACGGCCGGCATCCCGACGACCGGGCATTCCAAGCTGCGCCAGGAATACGTGCCGTCGGAGGACGCGGAGCTGCTGAAACGGCTCAAAGCCGGCGGCAGTATTTTGATGGGCAAGCTCGCGACCTGGGAGTTCGCGCTGGGCGGACCATCATTCGATTTGCCGTGGCCGCCGGCGCGCAACCCGTGGAACCCCGACCACCTGCCGGGCGGCTCGTCGAGCGGCGCCGGCGCGGCAGTGGCGGCCGGGTTTGTGCCGGGTGCGATCGGCACCGACACCGGCGGCTCGATCCGTGGCCCGGCGGCGTTGTGCGGCATCGCCGGAATCAAGCCGACCTATGGAAGGGTCAGCCGGCGCGGCGTCTTTCCCAACACCTTCTCGATGGATCATTGCGGCCCCCTGTGCCGCAGCGCCGAGGACATCGCGCTGTTTCTGCAAATCATCGCCGGGTACGACCCCGAGGACCCCGGCAGCGAGGATGTGCCGGTGCCGGATTACGCGGCATC
>VAZF01000198.1 GCA_005888425.1 Alphaproteobacteria bacterium | reverse complement strand
TCGTCGCGGAGCTCGATCGCTGGGGGGAGACCGGGCACGTGGCCAGCCTGTGGTGGCGCGACGACGACGCGGTCGCGCCGACCCCCGAATTGACCGCGCTGTTGCAGGTGGCGGGTGCGGCGCCGGTGGCCTTGGCGGTGATCCCGGCCGAAGCGAGCCGCGAGCTGGCCAGCTTTCTCGACAATGCACCGCAAGTTGCCGTGCTTCAGCATGGCTGGCGTCATACAAACCATGCGGCGGCGGGGGCGAAGAGGAGCGAGTTTCCGGCACGCCGCGCGGAGGCGGCGGTCGTGGATGAGCTGGCGGAGGGACGGGAGCGCCTCAAGACGCTGTTCGGGCCTCGCGCATTACCGGTGTTGGTGCCGCCGTGGAACCGCTTTGCCGCCGAGTTCGTACCGTTACTAACAAAAACCGGGATCAGGGGCCTGTCGTCGATGGCCTCCCGCCAAGCCACGGCGTTGCCCCCGAATATTGCCTCTATGGATGTGCACCTCGACCTCGTCGCGTGGAAGGATGGCAGGCGGTTCATCGGCACCGCGGCGGCGCTGGCCGGGCTCATCGGCCATTTGCAGGCACGACGGCTCGGCCAGGCAATCCGCGGCACCGTCACCGGGATTCTGACGCATCACCTCGTCATGGACCGCGCGGGGGCTGGCTTTCTCGACCGGCTCGCCGCGACCGTCGAGCGGCATGCGGCGGCGCGCTGGGCGAATACCGCGGAGCTGCTCGCCGCATGATGCCGGCCGACTCCATGGGCGCGGAGACCCGCCATGCCTATCCGGCGTCGGCGATGCTCGGCGATTATCTGCGCGCCGCCGCCGGGCTGGTGCCGGTCGGGGTCGTATTCGCGACCGTCCCAGTCGGCGCCGTGGCGGCCGGAATCCTCGGCGGGTTTGCGGCGATCTTCGGGGTTTTTGGCGTGCGCACAGCGCTGCGGCACGGGACCAGCCTCGAGATGACCGACAGCGAGCTGCGCGCCCGCGGCCTCTGGCACACGACAATCCGCTGGGACGAACTCGACCGGATGCGGCTGGCCTACTATTCGACGCGGCGCGACCGGCGCAGCGGCTGGATGCAGCTCGATCTCAGCGCCGGCGCCGCCAGGGTCCGGCTCGACAGCCGCATCGAAGGCTTTGACCAGGTCGTGCGCCATGCCGCCCACGTCGCCGCTGCGCGCGGGTTGGGGCTCACCGAAGCGACGATGTCAAACCTCGAGGCGCTCGGTATCGCGCTGCCCGAGGGCTATGCCGAGAGCGGGGCGGCGCGATGAACGACCTGCTCCGCGTCGAGGATCTGCACGTCCGCTTCGCGACCGGCGGCGGACCGCTCGACGCGGTCAAGGGCGTCAATTTCCGCATCCGTCCGGCAGCGACCGTGGCGCTGGTCGGCGAAAGCGGCTCGGGGAAATCGGTCGTCAGCCAGAGCATCCTGCGCATCCTGCCGCGCAACGGCCGGATCGTGCGGGGCGCGATCCGGTTTGCCGACCCGCGAGGCAACGGCGAGGTCGTCGACCTTGTCCAATTGCCCGCCGATGGCGCGGCGATGCGGGCGATCCGCGGCGGCCGGATCTCGATCATCTTCCAGGAGCCGATGAGCTCCCTGTCGCCCTTGCACACGATCGGCGACCAAGTCGGGGAAGCGCTCAAATTGCACCGCAGCGTGAGCGCCGCCGAGGCGAAAGAGCTGACCACCGACATGCTGCGGCTGGTTGGCTTTCCCGACCCGGAGCGCGCCTGGCGCAGCTATGCCTTCGAATTGTCGGGCGGGTTGCGCCAGCGCGCGATGATCGCGATGGCGCTGGTGTGCCGCCCGGCGCTCCTGATCGCCGACGAGCCGACAACCGCGCTCGACGTCACGATCCAGGCGCAGATCCTGAAGCTCATCGTCGAATTGCAGGCCGAACTCGGCATGGCCGTGCTCCTGATCACCCATGACCTCGGCGTCGTCGCCAATGTCGCCGAGGAGATCGTCGTCATGTATCAGGGCGAGATCATGGAGAGCGGCACGCTCGACGATATCTTTCGCCGCGCCGCGCATCCTTATCTGCGCGCGCTCTTGCGGGCGGTGCCGCGCTTTGACATGAAGGCCGGCGAGCGGCTCGTGCCGATCCGCGAGATCCCGCCGGGCGACGCACCGCATCTGATGGCGCAGCTGCCGCCCTGGCCGGCGCAGGCAACGGCGCCGCTCCTCGAATGCATCGATGTGAAGAAAAGCTTCGGGTTGCGGGCTGGCGGCATGTTCCGCACCGGGCCGGGGGTGCGCGTCACGGCGGTCGGCGGCGTCAGCATCAAGATCGCACGCGGCGAATGCCTCGGGCTCGTCGGCGAAAGCGGCTGCGGCAAGACGACATTGAGCAAGATCCTCTTGCGCGCGTTCGAGCCGGATTCGGGGCAGGTCATCTTCAACGAGCGCGGCAAGCTGATCGATGTGCTGGCGCTCGAAGGCGAGGCGCTAAAGCGCTTCCGCCGGCAGGTGCAGTTCATCTTCCAGGACCCGTTCGGCTCCTTGAACCCGCGCATGACGGTCTACGACATCATTGCCGAGCCCTTGATCATCCACGGCATCGGCGATGCGAAGATGCGGCAGGAGCTGGTCTCCGAATTGGTGACCTTGGTCGGGCTCGACCCGCGGCACCTGCGGCGCTATCCGCACAGCTTCTCGGGCGGGCAGCGCCAGCGGATCGGCATTGCGCGGGCATTGGCCTTACGCCCCGAGCTGGTCATCTGCGACGAGCCGGTCTCGGCGCTCGATGTCTCGATCCAGGCACAGATTTTGAATCTGCTGATGGATCTGCAGAAAAAGCTGGGGCTGACCTACTTGTTCATCTCGCACAATCTGGCGGTTGTCGATTACATCGCGGACCGCATCGCGGTCATGTGCGCCGGCCGCATCGTCGAACTGGCGCCGCGCGGCGTGTTGTTCCGCAACCCGGTCCATCCTTATACGCAGGCGCTGCTCGCGGCGGTGCCGGCGCCCGACCCGTCGCACCGGCTCGATTTCCACCAGCTGATGGAAGGGCGCGCCTCCGATCCGCGCGCCTGGCCCGAGCCCTTCCGGCGCGACCCGGGCCTAGCGCTGGAACTCTTCGAGGTGGAACCCGGGCATTTTGCCGAAGCGACGGCGATGCCGGGTATCGCGATGCGGCGCGAAGCGCGCCTCGCCGCGCCGGGTTGAGGTATGATTGTGAGATGCTCAATGCCCGTCATTCCGGGGACCGAGCGCAGCGAGGGAGCCCGGAATCCATGAACGCAGGCCTCTGGAATATGGCTTCCGGGCTCACCGCTGCGCGGCGCCCCGGAATGACTCGTTCTTGTGCTCCAAGTTGCACCCGACGAATGGTTCGCCGACTGCTCCCAGGAGTGGTGGCAAGTTTTTTCCTCGCGTTACCGGTATCGGCGCGGGCGGCGTTGCTGGAAACGCCGATGTTCACCGAGGCAGTGGCGAAAGGCACGCTGCCGGCGATCGACGAGCGGGTGCCGCGCGCGCCGGCGCTCGCCGAACTCGAGACGCTGGGGCGGCCGGGCGGCGATCTGCGCATGCTGATGTCGAGCCCGAAAGACACGCGGCTCATGGTCGTCTACGGCTATTCGCGGCTCGTCGCCTATACGCCGGCGCTCGCCCTCGTCCCCGACATTCTCGAAGCGGCCGATGTCGAGGACGACCGGGTGTTTACGCTGCGGCTGCGGACTGGGCACAAATGGTCGGACGGGCAGCCCTTCACGACCGAGGATTTCCGCTACTGGTTCGAGGACGTCGCGGAAGATGCCGACCTGTCGCCAAGCGGTCTGCCGGTCGCGATGCTGCCGAACGGAGAGCGGCCGAAATTCGAGGTGCTCGACGCACGCACCGTGCGGTTTAGCTGGTCGCGGGCCAACCCGCTGTTCCTGCCGGCGCTGGCGGGGCCCGACCCGATGTACATCTACTGCCCGGCGCACTACCTGAAGCAATTTCACAAGAAATACGCCGACAAGAAAAAGCTGGACGAGCTCGTCAAACAGATCGGCGCGCGCAACTGGGCGGCATTGCACAGCAAAATGGACGTCATGTACCGGAACGACAATCCGGACCTGCCGTCCCTCGAACCGTGGGTGCTCAAGACAAAACCGCCATCCGAGCGCCTCGTCTTCGAACGCAACCCCTATTACTATCGGATCGACGGCGCCGGGCATCAGCTGCCCTATCTCGACCGGGTCATCTTCTCGATCGCTACCAGCAAGCTCATCCCGGCCAAAGCGGGCGCCGGCGAAAGCGATCTCCAGGCGCGATATCTCAGCTTTGACGACTACACCTTTCTGAAAGCCGGCGAGGCGACCGGCGGCTACAAGGTGCGGCTGTGGCGGACCGGGCCGGGCAGCCAGCTTGCGCTCTATCCCAATCTGAATGTCGAGGACCCGGTGTGGCGCGGGCTGGTGCGCGATGTGCGCTTCCGGCGCGCCCTGTCGCTCGCGACAAACCGGCACGAGATCAACCAGGCGATCTTTTTCGGGCTGGCGATCGAAGGCCAGAACACGGTGTTGCCGGAAAGCCCGCTCTACCGCCCCGAATACCGCGATGACTGGGCCACCTTCGATATCACCGAAGCCAATCGCTTGCTGGACCTCGTCGGCTTGAAGCGCGACGGCGAAGACGGGCTGCGCCATCTGCCCGACGGGCGAATCGTCGACATCATCGTCGAGAATTCCGGTGAGTCGACCGAGCAGTCGGATGTGCTGGAGCTGATCCGCGATTCGTGGCGGCGGGTCGGCATCCGGATGTTCTCGCGCCCGAGCCAGCTGACCCTGTTCCGCCGCCGCGTGTTTTCCGGCCAGACGCTGATCTCGATCGACAAGGGCATCGAGAACGGCCTCGCAACGGCCGACATGCCGCCTTGGGAATTCGCGCCGACAACGCAGCAGCAGCTCGAATGGCCGAAATGGGGGCAATACTGGGAGACGAAGGGGACGGCCGGCGAAGCGCCGGAGATCCCGAGCGCCAGCCGATTGCTCGAACTCTACACTTCCTGGCTCAACGCCGGCACCAGCGCCGAGCATGCCGCGATCTGGCACGAGATGCTGAAGATCTGGGCCGACGAGGTGTTCTCGATCGGGCTGATCGGCGGCGTATTGCAGCCCGTGGTCGTCAATGACCGTCTGCGCAACGTGCCGGAGGACGGCATGTATAACTGGGACCCCGGCGCCCATTTCGGGATGTACCGGCCCGACGGGTTCTGGTTCGACAAGCCGGCGACCTCGCCCGCAGCATCCGCTTCGCTGATCGGCCGTTAGCGGCTGACGTGGGAGCGGAACGGGCGTCATTCCGGGGCGCCGCTCGCGGCGAGCCCGGAATCCATAGTCTGTCGGCGCATCGGGTGGCAGGTGCGCGCGAATTAATATGAATCAAATTGCCGGCGGGCCTCGGGACAGGTAATCGTCACGCCAGCAGTGAAGGGTAGAGGCTTACAGCGTCGATGCTCGGCTATCTCGTCCACCGGATCCTGATCATGATCCCGACGCTGATCGCCATCAGCCTCCTCATCTTCATCATCATCCACCTGCCGCCCGGCGACTATTTCTCGACCTACATCGCCGAATTGCAGAGCCAGGGCGAGAAGGCGAACCTCGCCAAGATCGCATTTTTGAAGGCGCAATACGGGTTCGACCGGCCCCTATGGGAGCAATACCTGTTCTGGGTGGGCGGCCTCATTCAGGGCGATATGGGCTATTCGTTCCTCTACGACCTGCCGGTGAACCGGGTGGTCGGCGACCGCCTGTTCCTGACCTTTCTCGTGTCGTTCACGACGATCGTTTTCACCTACCTCGTCGCCTTCCCGATCGGGGTCTACTCCGCGACGCATCAATACTCGCTGGCGGATTATGGGCTGACGTTTTTTGGCTTCCTCGGGCTCGCGACGCCGAGCTTCCTCTTGGCGCTGCTGCTGGTCTATTTCGCGAATGTCTATTTCGGCATCTCGGTGGGCGGGCTGATGGACCCGCGCTATGTCGATGCGCCGTGGGGCTGGGGCAAGATCATGTCGGTCTTTGCCCATATCTGGATCCCGGTCATCGTTATTGGCACCGCCGGCACCGCCGGCATGATCCGGCGATTGCGCGCCAATCTGCTCGACGAATTGCAGAAGCAGTACGTCGTAACGGCCCGAGCCAAGGGTCTGCCCCCGACCAAGCTGCTGTTCAAGTACCCGCTGCGCCTCGCGCTGAACCCGTTCATCTCGGATATCGGCTCACTGTTGCCGCATGTCATCTCGGGCGCCGCGGTCGTGTCGATCGTCATGTCATTGCCGACGACCGGGCCGATGCTGCTCGACGCGCTGCGCAGCCAGGACATGTTCCTCGCCGGCTCCTTCCTGATGTTCATGGCGTCTCTGACGGTCATCGGCGTGTTCCTGTCGGACCTCGCATTGGCGGCGCTCGACCCGCGCATCCGCCTCCATGTCGGTCGGCAAACATGAGCGGCCGGGCATGAGCGAGCGCGCATGAGCAGGCGGGCATGAGCGAGATCACGGTCAATGCCGGAGCGCCGGCGCCGGAACGGCCACAGCGCATGAGCGCGGCCGACGAGCCCATGTCGCATTACGTCTCCCCTGCCCCGTTCGACCCCTATTCGGTCGACATCATGACGGCGGAGCAGGAGCGGTTCTACCGCGCCTCGCAATGGCGGCTGATGTGGATGCGGTTTCGCCGCCACCGGGTCGCGGTCGCCTCAGGCGCGCTGCTGCTGGTGTTCTACACCGTCATCCTGTTCTGCGAATTCCTCTCTCCCTACGCGCTCGACAGCCGCCACACCGATTTCATCTACGCGCCGCCGCAACGCCTGCGCCTGTTCGACGAGAGTGGGCTCACAAAGCCCCATGTGCTCGGCTACGATTACCGCCTCGACATGACGAAATTGCACCGGGTCTACACGCCGGACCCGTCGAAGCAACAGCCGATCCGCTGGTTCTGCCACGGCGATCCCTACAAGTTCTGGGGCTATATCGCGGGCGATCTGCACCTGATCTGCCCGGCCGAGGGCGGCACGCTGTTTCTGCTCGGCACCGACCGGCTCGGCCGCGATCTCCTGTCGCGCATCGTCTACGGCGCGCGCATCTCGCTGACGGTCGGGCTGATCGGCGTTATCGTCAGCTTTACGCTCGGCATCCTGATCGGCGGCATCGCCGGCTATTACGGCGGCTGGACCGACATCCTGATCCAGCGCGGCATCGAGGTGATCCAGAGCTTCCCGCATTTGCCCTTATGGATGGCCTTGTCGGCGGTCCTGCCGGTGACGTGGAGCCCGATCCTCGTCTATTTCGGGATCACGCTGATCCTCGGGATGATCGAGTGGACGCATCTGGCGCGCGCCGTCCGGTCGAAGCTCCTGGCCCTGCGCGAAGAAGATTTCTGCACCGCCGCCGTCTTAATGGGCGCGACCCCGGCGCGCATCATCGGGCGGCATTTGCTGCCGAGCTTTATGAGCCACCTGATCGCCTCGGCGACCTTGGTCATCCCCGGGATGATCCTCGGCGAGACGGCGCTGTCGTTTTTAGGGCTCGGCCTGCGGCCCCCGATCACCAGCTGGGGCGTGCTCCTCAACGAGGCGCAGAATATCAGTGTCGTCGCGCTCTATCCCTGGCTGATGCTGCCGGTCGTGCCGGTCATCCTGACCGTCCTCGCGTTCAACTTTTTTGGCGACGGGCTGCGCGACGCCGCCGACCCCTATCACTGAGGGCGCGCCGAACCGCGGCCAACGCCGCTCTCCCTTTTCCTGCCAATCCGGATTGTGCGCCTTGTAGCATACTTGCATCCGGATTGCGGGAACAAAAGATGAACAGGGACGCATAGCTGCTGCGCGCCAGGGGCGCTCGGGAGCCGCGGGGGCCGAGACGGCTGAAGAGCGGGTGCCGGCTTTCGCCGGACGAACGGTCTGGAATTATCCGCGCGCTTTTCCGCCGTATGGAGCGGCGTCAGAGGCTGAGGACGAGGCCTTCCTTGGCGACGATCGTCCCCGGGCGCATCGCGGCGGCCTCGGCCGCGACCCGGTCCATAAAGGCGTCGTCGTGGTCGGGGTCGTGGTGAAAAATCGCGAGCGTCTTGACCTGGGCCGCCTCTGCAAGGCGCACCGCCTCTTGCCAGGTCGAATGGCCCCAGTCGTGATGCGACGGGTATTCCTCGTCGGTGTAAGTGGCGTCGTAGATCATCAGATCGGCGCGATCGACATGGTTCAGCGGGCCGGTGCGGATCGTGATGCCGGGATGAGGGTGCAGTTCTTCGCCGGCAGCAAAATCGCGGAATTTCGTCTTCGCGGCGAAGATGTCGAGCGGCACCGGGAAGAGCGGCGCCTGCATCATCTTGCGCAACACCTCCTCGATGCCGGAGTCCGGCTTCAGATGCCCGGCCCAGAAGCGGATGTCGCTGTGCGCCTGGTAGCACGGCGCGAAAAACGGCACGCCGACGATGTGATCGAGGTGGGTGTGGCTGTAGAACAGGTCGAAATGCAGGCGCTGGCCGTTGCGCATCAGCGCATTGCCGAGCGGCCGCAGCCCCGAGCCGCCGTCGAAGATCAGCAGACGGTCGCCGCAGCGCATCTCGACACAGGCGGTGTTGCCGCCATAGCGCACGGTCTCCGGCCCCGGGCACGGTATGCTGCCGCGCACGCCCCAAAACCGGACCGTGAAATCTGGGTTGCCCAAGGCGGATCCCGCTTATGCCATCGCGTTACATAAAATATGGGGGGTGAAGATAACGCAAAAGCCGCATCGCCGCGCCTGGCCGCGCTTCGCCAGCTTTTTTGGCATGTTTGCCTCAACCCGGCGTTAACACCTTAACGCTAATAAGACGCCCATCGCTTACCCCAGCGAGGGAGTTCCCCCCATGTCCGAGAATGAATATGCCGTGGCAGTTGCTGAGTTTTTGCGCAAAAAGGGCGTGACGCGCTGCCCGACAGCCTGCGCCGTCCCGACCCACGGCAACGTCCCCGAGGCCGACCGCGCCGCCCTGCGCGACTATGACGCGGCCCGCGAAGCGGCGCGGCAGGAGAAGCTGCTTCGTTACCAACAAATCCAAGCGTCGTGAGAGCGATCGCGAATCGCTCTCAACGCTCCGCCCCTCAGCGACCCCGGTATTTCGGCCGCCGCTTTTCCTTGAAGGCCCGCACCCCTTCGGCCGCATCGGCGCTGTTGCGCACCGAGGCGAGCTCCGCCCCGTAACGCGCCGCCAATTCCGCCGGCCCTTTCGGCAACACCCCGCCATTGACGAACCGCTTCATCGTCGCCAGCGCCAAAGGCGCGAGGTCGATGATCTTCTCGGCCATCGCGACCGCCGCCTCGATCTCGCCGCCGTCCGGCACGACGCGGTTGGCCAGTCCGATCTGGTAGGCGCGCTCGGCGCCGATCGGCTCGCCCAAGAGCATCATCTCCATCGCCAGCTTGTGCGGGATGCGCGCCGCGAGGCCCGCGATCATGCCGCCGGTGATGCCGACCTTGCCCTCGGGGTAGGAGAATTTCGCGTTCTCGGCGGCGACGAGGAGGTCGCACATCATCGCCATGACGAGACCGCCGCCGATACACCAGCCCGAGACCGCGGCGATGATCGGCTTGTCGGTCGCGATGCCCACCGTGGGCACGCAACGCCACAATTCGGGGAGATCGGTCACATCGGCGCCGGCCGAGAAGGCGCGCCCGCCCCGGCCGGTCAGGATCGCGACGCGCTGGTCGGAGCGGTCGAAGCCGGCGAACGCCTCCTGCAACTCGATCGCCACCGCCTTGTTGATCGCGTTGCGCTTTTCCGGCCGGTTGATGGCGATGATCGAGACCGGGCCGCGCTCCTCGATGCTGACGACGCTCATAGCTACATCCTTTCCATCACTCCGGCGGGCGGAAGGGGCTATATAATCGGGTCGAGATAATCGGGTCGAGGCGGGCCGGAGCCGGCGGTGAATCTGTTTCAGGAGCAGGGCGTCAAAGATTATGAAGCGGCGGCGGCGCAGATCCCGGTCGTCGATTTCGCGCCATGCTTTGCCGGTGAGTCGAGCGCGCTGGAACGCACCGCCGCGGTCGTGCGCCACGCCTGCGAGAATGTCGGCTTTTTCTACGCGCTGAACCACGGCGTGCCGGAGGCGCTGATCAAACGCGCCTTTGCGGCCTCGCGCCGCTTTCACGCGCTCCCGCTCGACGAAAAGCTGAAGCTCCGGCTCAACGAGA
>VAZF01000694.1 GCA_005888425.1 Alphaproteobacteria bacterium | reverse complement strand
CACGAGATGTATTTCTGGATCGATGCGGATGCCTGGCTGCAGGAGTGGCGCGCCGTCGAGCTGTATTGCGCCGCGGCCGGCCGGGACAGGCTGGCGATCGTTCCCGAGATCGACCGTGCCTATAAGCGCCATTACAAGCGTCCGAAACTGTTCGGCTGGAACTTGGCGTGGAAATGTTATCGCGAGGCGTTCGGCTGGCGCGTCGCGGACCGGCTCGGCCGCAACCCGATGGTCAATTGCGGCGTCTTCGCGCTGCACCGGGACGCGCCGCACTGGCAGGCCTGGGCGCGCATCATGACCGGTGTGTTGCAGCGCACCCGGTTTTTCTATGTCGAGCAGATCGCGCTCAATTACGCGATTTTCGCCGACAATCTGCCGGCCAATTTTCTGCCGGCGTACTGCAACTGGATGCCGGGCGATGCCGCGCCTCGGTTTGATGGCAAACGCGGACTCTTTGTCGAGCCCTATATGCCGCACGAGACGATCGGGATCATGCACCTCGCCGGCTCGGAGCAGAAGGAACAGGTCTTTACGCTGACGCGGCTCGAGGGTGGAACGATCAAGACCGGGCTGCGCTACCACGATACGCAAGCACTGCGGCACGCGGCGGCGGAGTAATCAAGGACGATCTAGCGCCGCTTCTGCAGCGGGGTCGGCGGGCCGCGGTAGCCGCGCAGGATGTAGAGCGCATAAGGCCGCTCGCGGACCGCGCCGGCATTGCTCCGGATCGTGCCGAGCGGGACGCTTTCCGTGAAAACGGGGCGCATCTCCTCGATCAATCCATGCTTTGTGACAGCGAGAAAATCTTCGCCGACATGCCCGGCGAGGTTGTTGGCCAAGAGGAACTGATCCCAGATCCCGGGGATCGGGTTCCATTCGACGACATCAAGCGGGTGCGGCCGGACGTAATAAACGAGCGCTGCGAGGAGCTCCCGATCGTCGCCGAGCAGGGTCAGGCCGGGATGCGCCGCCATGACGGCGCCGACCTCCTGCCCGAGCGCGCGCCACCCGTGCAGCCGGTGCAGCGGATCGTATCTGGCCGGTATTGCGATCCCGGCCGCGGCGAGCGCATCGCTCACGCCGAACAGAGCGATCGCACCGGCGACATTGATCGCGATTGCGGCGCGCAATCCGCGCCGCCACTCCCGGCCGAGCGCCCAGGCGACCACAAGTACGGTCGCGGAAATATAGGTCGGCGCCGCCCAGTTGGGCTGGGCCCGCGACAGCAGGCTGATTCCGAGCATCATTGCGAGCGCCGGCAAGGCGAAGGCAGCGAGCAGGCGGGCGCGGCGCTCGGCGAGACTGCGGGGGCAGGCAGCGATCGCGAGCAGCGCGGCAAAGCACAGCGGGCCGAATACGGCGAATTGCGAGGCGAAGAATTCGAGAAAAGCGCCGGGATGGAACAGCATGCCGCCGATCTCGGCATTGTCGCGGACATGCCGGTAGCTGACAAAATCGTGATGCCAGTTCCACCACAGGTTCGGCAGGTACAATAACAGCGCGATAAGGCTCGCGCCGAGCAACCGGGGCAAATGCCGCCGCTCCTCGCGCACGAGGAGCACATAGCCGAACGCCGAGAGAAGCCAGTACGCCATCGCATATTTGGCAAGAAGGCCGAGCCCCGCGGTAATCCCGACCGCAATCCACCATCGCTCGCCGCCCGGCTCACGCGCCCGGATGAACGCGTAGAGTGCTGCCGCCCAGCACGGCAGCAGCACGGCGTCGGTCGAGATCAGAAAGGCCGAAAGCGAGACGCCGGGCAGAGTGATGTACGCCAATGCGGACCAGAAGGCGGTGCGGCGGTTATAGAGCCGCGCCGCAATCCCATAGACGAAGGCGGCGGCGATCGCATGCAACAGCGGCGCCGCCAGGCGGATCGCAAATTCGCTGTCCCCGAATGCCCGCGTCGTCAGCGCGATGACCCAGGCGACCAGCGGCGGCTTCGAATAATAGCCGAGCGCCGGGTGCAAGGACCAAAACCAGTATTGCGCCTCGTCGGGGTAGAGGTTGGCAGTTGTCGCGCCGAGCCAGATGAGCCGCGCGACG
>VAZF01000197.1 GCA_005888425.1 Alphaproteobacteria bacterium | reverse complement strand
TTCACGCTCTCCGGCGAGCGGCCGATCGATCCGGCAGAACCGGTCTGTCATGTCAGCTTTTACGAGGCCGATGCGTTTGCGCGCTGGGCCGGGAAGCGGCTGCCGACCGAGGCGGAATGGGAGATCGCGGCGCGCGATGTGGCGCTCGCCGGCAATCTCGCCGACAACGGCCATCTGCATCCCTGTCCCGAGACGAGCGGTGCGGCGGGGCTGCGTCAGATGATCGGCGATGTCTGGGAATGGACTGCCAGCCCCTACATCGCCTACCCGCGTTTCCGCCCGGCCTCTGGCGCGGTCGGTGAATACAACGGCAAATTCATGTCGAACCAGATGGTGTTGCGCGGCGGCGCGGCGGTAACGCCGGCCAGCCATATCCGCATCACCTACCGCAACTTCTTCCCGCCCTCGGCTCGCTGGGCCTTCTCCGGGCTGCGTCTAGCCGAGGATCTGTGATGGGAGATATCGCCCCCAGTTTTGCGTTTCATGACCTCGCGCCGAGCCAGGAAAGCTTTCGCGACGCGGTCCTCGCCGGGCTCGGCCGCGACCCCAAAACGCTGCCGTGCAAATTTTTCTACGACGCGCGCGGCTCGGCTTTGTTCGAGAAGATCTGCGAGCTGCCCGAGTATTATCTGACGCGCACCGAGATCGCGATCCTCGACCGGTTTGCCGCCGATATCGCCGCCCGCATCGGTCCGCATTGCCGGCTGATAGAATTGGGGAGCGGCGCCAGCCACAAGGTGCGCATCCTGCTCGAGGCGCTCGATCGGCCGGCCGCCTATGTCGCGGTCGACATTTCGCGCGAGCAGTTGCGCCGGGCGGCGGCGCGGCTCGCCGCCGATTTTCCAAAGCTCGCGGTGGTCGCGGTCTGCGCCGATTACACCCGGTCCTTCGTGCTGCCGGAGCTTCCCGGACCCGATGGCAAGCGCGTCGGCTTTTTCCCGGGCTCGACAATCGGCAATTTCGAGCCGCGCCAGGTCGTCGCATTCCTGTCGGATTGGGCAAAGCTGCTCGGTCCCGGCGGCGAGATGCTGATCGGCGCCGACCTGAAGAAGGACCCGGCAATCCTCAACCGCGCTTATAACGACAAGGCCGGCATCAACGCCGCCTTCAACCTGAACCTGTTGACGCGCATCAACCGCGAGCTCGGCGGCGATTTCGACCTCGACCGTTTTGCGCATGTCGCGTTCTACAGTGAGGCAGAGGGGCGGGTGGAGCTGTACCTCAAGAGCCTTGCCGAGCAGACCGTTGTGGCCGCCGGCCAGCGCTTCCGGTTTGGCGCGGGTGAGCTGATCCACACCGAGAATTCCTACAAATACGCGATCGACGAATTTCGTGCCCTCGCGGCCGTCGCCGGCTTCGAGCCGGTACACAGCTGGACCGACCGCCACCAGCTCTTCAGCGTGCACTATCTCCGCCGCACCTGAAGCGCCTTATGCAGTCGCGGCGCCATCGACGGGGAGCGCGGCGCCGGAGACGTAGGAGGCTTCGTCGGACAGCAGAAACAGGGCGGCATTGGCGATCTCCTCGGGCTTGCCGGTGCGCCGCATCGGCACCTGCTGCGCGCGACGGATGATCAGCGCCTCCTTGTCTTGGTCTCCCGGGGCCTGCTGCTGATCGGGGCGCGCCACAAAAACGCGCAGCATCGGCGTATCGATCGGGCCGGGGCAGATCGCGTTGGCCCGGATGTTGTCGGGCGCGAGGCGCTTCGCCAGCGCGCGCACAAAGCCGACGATTCCGAATTTCGCCATTGAATAGACCGGGCTAAAGCCGGAGCCGACGAGACCCGACGTCGAGGCGGTGAAGAGCAGCGCGCCGCCGCCGCGCGCCCGGATTTCGGGGATCGCCGTCTCCGTCGTCACCAAAACCGTGCGCAGGTTCAAATCCATCGCGAGCTCGTAATCGGCCATGTCGATGCCCTCGATCGCGGCCGGGCCGGGATGGCCGACATGGTTCCACACGAAATCGAGCCCGCCAAAGGCGCGCGCCGTGCGGCGCACGATGTCGCGCGCGAACTCGTCCTGCCGCAGATCGCCGACCAGCGCGAGGGCGCGCCCGCCGGCGGCGGTGATCTCGGCGACGACAGCCTCGACCCGGCCCTGGTCGATATCGGCGACTCCGACCGCCGCGCCCTCTTTCGCGAAGCGCAGCGCACCCGCCCGTCCCATGCCCGACGCCGCCGCGGTGACGATCCCGATCTTGTTGGCGAGACGCATCCTGTCCTCCCGGGTTATGCCGTCGCGTATTCACCCCCCACCCCATCCCTCCCCCGCTTGCGGGGGAGGGGGCGGTTGGAGCCGCTGCGCCACCATAACCCTCCCCCGCAAGCGGGGGAGGGAGGTCCGAGGCGAAGCCGAGGACGGGTGTCGGCTAGAGCAGCAAATCGCTACGCGGCGATGCCCTTGCCCTCGTAGAGCGAATCGAATTCCGCCTCATACGCCTCGCGGATCGCGTGGCGGCGGATCTTGAGGGTCGGCGTCATCTGCGCGTTCTCGATGCCGAACGGCTCATGCGCGATGATAAAGCGGCGCACGCGCTCGATCGGCGCCAGCTCCTGATTGATCCGGGCGAGGATATCGCCGAGTGCCTTGTGGAAGGCCGGGTTGCGCGACAATGCCGCCAGCTCGGCGGCCGCGCCATGCTGCCGCGCAAACGCGGCGGCGAATTCCGGGTCGGGCACGAGGACCGCGACAAGAAACGGCCGGCGGTCGCCGAACACCATCGCCTGTGCGATCTCCGGCGCGAGGGTCAGCGCGCCTTCGACGCGCAATGGCGAAATCATGTCGCCGCCGGAATTCTTGATGAAGTCGCGCTTCCGGTCGGTGATGTGCAGATACCCATCGGCATCGAGATGGCCGATATCGCCGGTATGCAGCCAGCCCTCGGCGAGGCTGCGCGCGCTCGCCTCGGGGTCGTTCCAATAGCCCCGCATGACATTGTCGCCGGAAACCAGGATTTCGCCATCCTCGGCGATCCTGACCTCGACCCCCGCGAGCGGCGGGCCGACGCTGTCGATGCGGATATGGCCGGGCGGGTTGCAGGCGATGACCGGCGCCGCTTCGGTCTGGCCGTAGCCTTGCAACAATTCGACGCCGAGCGCGACAAAAAAGCTGCCGATCTCCGGGTTGAGCGGCGCGCCGCCCGACACCATCGCCTTCAGCCGGCCGCCGAAGCGCGCCCGCACCTTGCTGCGCACGAGCTTGTCCAAAACGGGATCGAACAGCCGCTCACTCAGTGACAGAGCCTCGTCGGCGATGCGCTTCCTGCCAATCGCGACGGCCTGCTCGAATAGGCGCCGCTTCAGCCCGCGCTCGCGCTGCATCTGGCGCTGGATGCGCTGATGCATCGTCTCATAGAGCCGCGGCACGGCGGTCATGATCGTCGGGCGTGTTTCGAGCAGATTGGCGGCCAGCGTGTCGGCGCCCTCGGCGAAATAGATCTCGGCGCCGATTGAGATCGGGAAGAACATCCCGGCCGTGTGCTCGTAGGAATGCGACAGCGGCAGGAACGACAGAAACACCTCCTCGCCGAGCCCCAAGATCTCCAGCACCTTATAGGCGCCATAGCAATTGGCGATGATGTTGCGGTGGGTCAGCAACACGCCCTTCGGCGCGCCGCCCGTCCCCGAGGTGTAGATGATGCAGGCGATGTCGTCGGGCGCGAGCGCGTCGACCCGCTGGGCGACCGTGTTCGGCTGCGCCGCGCCCGTGTCGAGCGCCTCGTCCCAGCCATGGACCGGGAATTTGACGCCGCCGCTGTCCACCGGCTCGATCGCGATCGCGAAGCGGATGCTCGGAATCTGCGCCGCGGCGGGCAAGACGCGGGCGGCCAAGGCCACGGTCGAGACAATGACGGCATGCGCGCCGCTGTTGCCGAGCACATGGCGGTGGTCGTTGCCGGTATTCGTCACATAGGCCGGGACGGTGATCGCGCCGGCGCTGACGATCGCGAGATCGGCGATGACCCATTCCGGCCGGTTTTCCGAGACAAGCGCGACCCGGTCGCCCGGCTGGATGCCATAGGCGATCAATGCCCGCGCGAGCCGCGTCACCGCGCTCTCGACCTCGCCCCAGCTCAGCGGCCGATAGCGCCCGTCGCGCTTCGCCCACAGAAAGGGCCGGTCGGCACGCTGCTGCGCGGTCGCGAAAAACATCGCCGGCAGACTGCGGCAGCTTGCGTAATCCATCGCTTCAAACGTCCTTCTTGCCCCAAAAGCGCTGGCCAAGCGCCGGTGCGGCGTTTTCCGTCCCGGCATCCGCCCCATATCTAGGCGGCATGATAGCGGAATTGACCGGGCGAGAGGCAATGCTTCGGACAGTGATGATGCCGGATACGGCGATCGCAAGCGACGCGGCGGTGGGGCCGATGCCGGAATGGGATCTCTCCGATCTCTACCCCGGCCGCGACAGCCCGGAATTGCAGCGCGACCTGGCGGAGCTTGCCCCGAAGGCCACCGCCTTTCGCGAGCGCTGCGCGGGCCGCCTCGCGGGCCTATCCGGCGCCGAACTCGGTGCCGCCATCGCGGAATACGAGAAATTGCAGGAAATCATCGGCCGGATCATCAGCTATGCCGAGCTCCTGCGCGCCGGTAATGTCGTCGATCCGGCAATCGCCCAGTTCTTTCAAACGACGCATGAGCGCATCAACGCGATCTCGACCGAGCTGTTGTTCTTTACGCTGGAGTTGAACCGCATCGACGATGCCGCGCTCGACGAAAAGCTCGCCGACCCGGCCCTGGCGCATTACCGGCCGTGGCTGCGCGATGTCCGCGCGATGCGCCCCTATCAACTCAGCGACGAACTCGAAAAGCTGCTGCACGAGAAATCGGTCGCCGGCCGCAGCGCCTGGACGCGCCTCTTCGACGAGACGATCGCCGATCTGCGTTTCCCGTTTCGCGGCCGCGAGCTGACCGAGCCCGAGGCGATGCATCTTCTCTCCGATCGCGACGGCGCGGTGCGGAAGGAGGCGGCGCTCAGCATCGGCGAGGTGTTCGGCCGTAACATCCGGCTGTTCGGGCTGATCACGAACACGCTCGCGAAGGACAAAGAGATCGAGGACCGCTGGCGGGGCTTCCCGCGCCCGATCTCGGCGCGCAACCTGTCCAACTATGTCGAGGACGAGGTCGTCGATGCGCTGATTGCGGCGGTGCGCCAGAGCTACCCCGATCTGTCGCACCGCTATTACCGTCTGAAGGCGCGCTGGTTCGGGGTCGAGCGCTTGCCGTTCTGGGACCGCAATGCGCCGCTCCCCGAGGATGACGACCGCACCGTCGCGTGGCCAGAGGCGCAATCGACCGTGCTGTCGGCCTATCGTGACTTCTCGCCGGAACTCGCATCAATTGGCGAGAACTTCTTTCAGCGACGCTGGATCGACGCGCCGGTGCGGCCGGGCAAGGCGCCGGGCGCGTTTGCGCATCCGACCGTACCGAGCGCGCATCCCTATCTGCTGCTGAATTACCAGGGCCGCTTGCGCGATGTGATGACCCTGGCGCACGAGTTGGGCCATGGCGTGCATCAGGTGCTGGCGGCGGGGCAGGGGGCCTTGATGGCCGACACGCCGTTGACCCTGGCCGAAACCGCGTCGGTCTTTGGCGAGATGCTGACCTTCCGCGCCCTCCTCGCGCGCGAGACCGACCCGCAGCGCCGCCGCATCATGCTCGCCGGCAAGGTCGAGGACATGCTGAACACGGTCGTGCGCCAGATCGCGTTCGTCACCTTCGAGCAGCGCGTTCATGACGAACGTCGCGGCGGCGAGTTGACCGCCGAGCGCATCGGCGACATCTGGCTCGACGTGCAGCGCGAGAGCCTTGGGCCTGCCCTGTCGCTCGACGACCCCTACCGGTATTACTGGACCTACATCCCGCATTTCATTCATTCGCCGTTCTATGTCTACGCCTATGCGTTCGGCGATTGCCTGGTGAATTCACTTTACGCCGCCTATGAGGACGCGCATCAGGGCTTTGCCGAGCGCTATCTGAACTTGCTTCGGGCTGGCGGCACGTTGCGTCACCGCGAGCTCTTGGCGCCGTTCGGACTCGATGCCGCCGACCCGGCTTTCTGGTCGAAGGGCCTCGGCGTCATCCGCGGCTTTATCGCCGAACTGGAAGCACTCGGCTGATCGCCAGAACATTCGAGGAGAGGCAGAACATTGACCGCGACCGAAACCACTCCGCCGCGCTCTGCGCCATCTGCGCCGATCGGCACCATCCTGCTACTGGCGGTTACCGGCATCTTCTATTTCTGGCTCCTGGCCTCTCTGACCGGCCCGCAAGGCGGCAGTGGCGAGGAGCTGATGGGGCAAGCGTTCGAGAGCCTTTTCCTGACCTTCTTCCTGTGGGTCTCGCTGGCGCTGCTGCTGTTCGCGGGCGGTTTGATGGGTGAGATGCCGCGCTGGGCGGCGATCCTCGCCTGCGTCGTCCACCCGCTCTCCGGCATCGGCGCATTAGTTGCGATCGACATGATGTCGCGTCACGCGGTGTGGGCGCTCCTTTTCCCGGCATTGCTGCCGCTTCTGGTTGCGTTCTATGCGATGTGGGCGCGCTTCCCCCGGCTGCACGCGCGCCTCCCGGCCCAGATCACCAGTGCGGTTGTTTGGGGCGCGATCTTGAGCCTCTCGATCGTCCCATTGCCGGTGGCCTATTGGGGGCCGGGCACCTTCGGCCGATGAGCAACCCTCACCGATGAGCGACGAAAACAGTCTCACCGGCCGGGTGCGCCGCTACGCGCGGGTTGGCAGCGCGATGGCCGGACTCGGCGCGCGCCTCGCCGGCGAACGCTATCTGGGGGTGCCGATCGACCGCGAGCGCCACGCCGCCGATCTTCGTGCGGCGCTCGGCGGCATCAAGGGCCCCTTGATGAAGGTGGCGCAGCTCCTCGCGACGATCCCCGAGGCGCTCCCCGAAGAATATGTCCGCGAGCTGATCCAATTGCAGGCCGATGCGCCGGCGATGGGCTGGCCGTTTGTGCGCCGTCGCATGCAGGGCGAACTCGGCCCGGACTGGCAGCGCCGCTTCCAGAGCTTCGAGCACACCGCCGCCCGCGCCGCCTCGCTGGGCCAGGTGCATCGCGCGACAGCGCTGGATGGCATGCTTCTCGCCTGCAAATTGCAGTACCCGGATATGGGTTCGGCGGTGGAGGCCGATCTGCGGCAGCTGCGCCTCGCAATGGGTCTCTACGAGCGCTACGACCGAACGGTCACCACCGGCGACATCCATGCCGAGATCGCCGCTCGGCTGCGCGAGGAATTGGATTACCAGCGCGAGGCCGCGCATATGCGGCTCTACGGCGCGATCCTGAGGGACGAGCCCGGCGTCGCGGTGCCGCGTCCGATCGCCGAATTGTCGACCAAGCGCCTCTTGACGATGACCTGGCTCGAGGGCCGCCCGATCCTCGACTTCGCGGAGAAAGCCTCGCTCGCCCGGCGCAATGAGATCGCGTTGCGCATGTTCCGGATCTGGTACGTGCCGTTTTACTACTACGGTGTCATCCACGGCGATCCGCATCTCGGCAATTACACGGTCGCGCCAGAAAACTCCGCTGACCACACCGTCAATCTGCTCGATTTCGGCTGCATCCGCATCTTTCCGCCGAGCTTTGTGAAGGGCGTCATCGACCTCTACCACGCGCTCGAAACAAATGACGAGGCGCTGGCCGTCGATGCCTATCGGCGCTGGGGTTTTCGCGATCTGTCGCGCGACATGATCGCGGTGCTGAACCGCTGGGCCGCCTACGTCTACGGTCCGTTGCTCGATGACCGCGCCCGGATGATTCAGGAGAAGGGAAGCGGCGTGTACGGCCGCGACCTCGCCGACAGCGTGCATCGCGACATCCGCGGCCTTGGTGGCATCGCGCCGCCGCGCGCCTTTGTCTTTATGGACCGCGCCGCGATCGGCTTGGGATCGGTGTTCCTGCACCTGAAGGCGCGCGTCAATTGGCACCGCCTGTTCCACGAGTTGATCGACGATTTCGACGAACAAATCCTCGCCCGCCGCCAAAAGGCCGCCCTCGAACAGGCCGGCGTGCCGCTGCCCGAAGAGGGCTGAGCCCAGCTATCGGCTATAATGCGGCTCGATGGATTCGCTCCGCTTCATCTCGCATGGGCTGACCCATATCGGGCTGGTGCGGCAGCGTAATGAGGACGCGTTTCTCGATCGCCCCGATCTCGGCATCTGGGCGGTCGCCGATGGGATGGGCGGACATCACGCCGGTGATTTTGCGAGCGCCAGCATCGTCACGGCGCTCGGTGCGATCGAGCCGGTGGGCGATCTCGACGCATTCGTCGAAGCCGCTGTCTGCGAGCTGGCCGCCGTCGATGGTGCGCTGCGGTCCCGCGCCGCCAAGCTCGGCCCCAATGCCGTCATCGCCAGCACGGTCGTCGTGCTGTTGGCGATGCACGAGCACGTTGAGGCGCTCTGGGCCGGCGACAGCCGCCTCTATCGTTGGCGTGACGGCGAATTCCGCCGTATGAGCAAGGATCACAGCAAGGTGCAGGAGATGGTCGATGCCGGGCTGTTGCATCCGGAGCAGATGTCGCGCCATCCCTATTCCAACATCGTGACGCGTTCGGTCGGAGCCGGCCCGTTTGAATTGGCCCGGCTGCGCGAGCCGGCACGGCCGGGCGAGCGTTTCCTGCTGTGCAGCGACGCGCTGACGAATGTCGTGGGCGATGCCGAGATCGCCGAGGAACTAGCCACGGTGCCGCCACGGGATGCCGCGCTGCGCCTGCGCGACCATGTGCTGGCGCGCGGCGCGCCCGACAATGTCACCATTGTCATCGTCCACGCCG
>VAZF01000693.1 GCA_005888425.1 Alphaproteobacteria bacterium | reverse complement strand
CCATCCGATCACCGGCTCGGCCGGCTGGTGGACGACGATGGTCGGACCCGGCGGCGTCCTCGATACCGAGCGCTATTTCCTGGTCTGCGCTAATGTGCTCGGCGGCTGCATGGGGACAACGGGCCCGAAGGATATCAATCCGGCGACCGGTGAGCCCTGGGCGCTCGATTTCCCGGTCATCACGATCCACGACATGGTGCGGGCGCAAAAGCTGCTGCTCGAGCATCTCGGCATCGATACCCTGTTCGCCGTCATCGGCGGCTCGATGGGCGCGATGCAGGTCCTGCAATGGGCCTCGAGCTATCCCGAGAGCGTCTTCGCCGCGGTGCCGATCGCCGGCTCGGCGCGGCATTCGGCGCAGAACATCGCGTTCCACGAGGTCGGCCGGCAGGCAATCATTGCCGATCCCGAATGGTGCGGTGGGCGTTATCTGAACGCCGGGCGCAACCCGTCGCGCGGTCTCGCGGTGGCGCGCATGGCGGCGCACATCACCTATCTCTCGGAAGCGGCCTTGCACCGCAAATTCGGCCGCAACCTGCAGGACCGCAAGGCCGTCACCTACGGGTTCGACGCCGATTTCCAGGTCGAGAGCTATCTGCGCCACCAGGGCAGCACCTTTGTCGACCGCTTCGACGCCAACTCCTATCTCTACATCACGCGGGCGATGGATTATTTCGACCTCGCCGCCGAGCATGGCGGGTCGTTGCCGGCCGCCTTTCCGGGGAAGCAGCCGCGCTTCTGCATCATCTCCTTTACGAGCGACTGGCTGTTCCCGACATCGGAAAGCCGCGCGCTCGTGCATGCGCTGAACGCGGTCGCCGCCAATGTCAGCTTTGTCGAGATCGAGACCGACAAGGGGCACGACGCCTTTCTGCTGCACGAGCCCGAACTGTTCGCGACATTGCGCGGCTTTCTGACCGGCTCGGCCGAGCAGCGCGGTCTGACCCGCTTCTGGAGCTAGTCTGAGATGGCCGACCGCAGCGCCGCGCTGCCGCTCGGCGCAACTCCCGCCGTCCCGGGCGCGCCTGCTGCACCGGAGGAGAGGTTGCGGCGCGATCTGCGCCTGATCGCCGAGATGATCGAGCCGGAATCGCGCGTCCTCGACATCGGCTGCGGCGATGGCGCGCTCTTGGCTTATCTGGCGCGCGAGAAGGGCGTCGATGCGCGCGGCATGGAATTGAGCCAGTCCGGCGTCAATGCCTGCGTGCGGCACGGGCTGTCGGTCATCCAGGGTGACGCCGATCACGATCTCGACGCGTTTCCGGCCGGTGCCTTTGATGTTGCCGTGCTGAGCCAGACCTTGCAGGCGACGCGGCGGCCGCGCCACGTCGTCGAAGAGCTCGTGCGCATCGGCAAGCGCGCGATCGTGTCGTTTCCGAATTTCGGCTTCTGGCGAATCCGCCTCGGTCTGTTGTGGCGCGGGCGCATGCCGGTATCGGAGCTGCTGAACAATTCGTGGTACGACACGCCCAATATCCATCTCTGCACGATCCGCGATTTTGTCGTGCTATGTGACGCGCTCGGCACCAAGATCGAGCGCAGCATTACGCTCGACCGGCATGGCCGCCCGTTCTCCCTCGACCCGCGCGGCGGGCTCGCCAATCTCTTGGCCGAGCAGGGCGTGTTTGTGCTGTCGGGTAAGTCGCGCGATTGAGCGCGGCGGCTGATCGGGGCGGAGCGCCGATGATCGTTGCCCAGCTGTCGGATCCGCACATCGTCGAACCGGGGAAGTCGCCGCGGACGCCGGCCGGATTCGGCCCGGTCGATACCGCGGGATTCTTGTCGCGTGCGGTCGATGCGATCAATCGGATCGATCCGCTGCCCGATATCGCGGTGATCACCGGCGATCTGGTTGATCGTGGCGAGCCCGCCGAATACGAGCATCTGCGTCGCCTGATCGCGCCGTTGCGCATGCCGGTCTTTGTCATTCCCGGCAATCACGATGCCCGGGCCCCGCTGCGTGCCGCGTTAGGCGCCGACGGATACCTGGGGGGCGACGGTTTTATCCAATATGCGGTCGAGGAATATCCGCTGCGGCTGGTTGCGCTCGACACGCTGGTCGCGGGGAAGCACCACGGCGAATTGTGCGCCGATCGGCTGGCTTGGCTCGATCGCACGCTCGCCGCAGCGCCCGACCGGCCGACCATCGTGATGATGCATCACCCGCCCTTCATGACCGGCATCGCTTACATGGACAAATACGGGTTCGACAATCCCGGCGCACTCGCCGAAACTATCGCGCGCCATCCCCAGGTCGAGCGCATCCTTTGCGGCCACCTGCATCGTTCGATCGATCGGCGCTTCGCCGGCACGGTCGCCGGAACCGCGCCGAGCACGGCGCACCAGGTCGCGCTCAACTTGCTGCCCGATGCGCCGCTGGGCTTTGCGTTCGAACCGCCCGGATACCAGCTGCATCTGTGGCGCGACGGGATCGGGCTCGTCAGTCATACCGCCGTCCTCGGCGACTGGCCCTCTCCGTCCGCCCGGTGAGCCCGCGAGCAGGCAAGATTATT
>VAZF01000692.1 GCA_005888425.1 Alphaproteobacteria bacterium | reverse complement strand
CTGTTCTGCGGCCGCATCGATGCGCGCGGCGCCGCCGGTATTCACGGCTTGGCCGAGGAGAACGAGGACATCCGCGTCGTCGTCAAAACTGTGGCCGAACTCGAAGCGATGCTCGAAGCCGGCGAGATCGAGACCGGGCATACGCTGATCTGTTGCTATTGGCTCCTGCGCCACCGCGAGCGTCTGCGCGAGGAGTGGCTCGGCGGCTAGCTCCGCTTGAAGTGCTTCGACAGCGCCAACCCCTGGCCCTGGTAGGAGGATTGGATGTCGCGGCCGTAGAGCCGGTCGGGCCGCGCGATCAGCGGCTCATAGATCAATCGCCCGACGATCTGGCCATGCTCGATCAGGAACGGCACCTCGTGCGAGCGGACTTCGAGAACCCCGCGGCTGCCCGTGCCGCCGGCCTCGGCCGAGCCAAAGCCGGGATCGAAGAACCCGGCGAAATGCACCCGGAACTCGCCGACGAGAGCATCATAGGGCACCATCTCGGCGGCATGATCGGGCGGCACGACCACCGCTTCCCGCGTCGCCAGGATGTAGAAATCGTTGGGATCGAGCACGACGCCTTGCATCCCTTTGCCGCCGCGCGGCACGCGCACCGGCTCGAAGAAATCGAGCGGGTCGTAATAGTCGATGCGGTCGACATCGATGACGCCGGTGTGGCGCCGCGCCTTCCAGCCGATAATGCCATCCGCTGCTTCGCCGGATACATCAACCGTGAAGGCGAGCCCGTTGCGGATCGTTTCCGCGTTGGGGCTGCCGTCGGCCGGCGTGTCGACGAGCCCGACCTCGGCGTGCAGGCGGCGCAATGCGGTGTCGCGAAAGATCGGCGATCCCCGGCGGATGCGCAACTGCACGAGGCGCGAGCCGGTGCGCGCCAGAACGCTGAACGAGCGCGGGCTGATCTCGGCATAAAGCGGCCCGCGATAGCCTTCGCGAATGCGGTCGAACTCGCTGCCCTGGTCGGTGATGACCCGGGCGAACACATCGAGCCGCCCGATTGAGCTCTTCGGGTTGGCAAGCGCCGAGACCCGCTTTTTCAGCGCGAGATGTTCGAGCAGCGGCACGATGTAGACGCAGTCCTTTTCGAGCACCGCGCCCTCGGTCAGATCCATCTGGTGCATCGACAGCCGCTCAAGCTTGTCGCGCACCGTGGCGCCCGGGCCCGGCAGAAAACTCGCCCGCACCCGATAGGCAACCTCGCCCAGCCGGAGATCGAGGCTCGCCGGCTGGATCTGGTCGTCCTCGATCGCCGCCGCCGAGTGGATCTCGTGCCCCTGGTGGACAGCCGTGCGCAACAGCTGCGCCGGCCACAACCCGGTCGACCTAAAAAAATTCGACGCCGTGTCGGCCATCGGAAACAGCTCGCTCGCCCGCCCCTGGGCCATTCCGGCAATGTCCTTTGCTTCCAAATTTCAGGGACTTCTAAGCCAACCAGCGTGTCAGGGAAAGCCGCACTCATCGGGAGCCGCGGCTTGCCCTCACTTGGCGGTGCCCGATAGTGTTGCGGGAACCCATATAACGGCGCAGCGCCGGCATGGAGGCGAGGCATGGACATCCGCGAAGGATTCATCGGCTCGGTCGGCAACACGCCGCTGATCAAATTGCGCCGCGCTTCGGAGGAAACCGGCTGCACGATTCTCGGGAAGGCCGAGTTCCTCAACCCGGGCGGCTCGGTCAAGGACCGCGCCGCGCTCTTCATCATCAAGGATGCCGAGGAGCGCGGCCTGCTTCAGCCCGGCGGCGTCATCGTCGAGGGCACGGCCGGCAATACCGGCATCGGCCTGGCGCTGGTCGGCAATGCCCGCGGCTACCGCACGGTCATCGTCATGCCCGAGACGCAGAGCCAGGAAAAAAAGGACATGCTGCGCCTCTGCGGCGCGGATTTGCGGCTGGTTCCCGCGGTCCCGCTCGCCAACCCGATGCATTACACGAAATATTCCGGCCGGCTCGCCGAGGAGATCGCCGCCACCGCGCCCAATGGCGCAATCTGGGCCAACCAGTTCGACAATCTCGCCAACCGGCGCGGCCATTACGAGACGACCGGCCCCGAGATCTGGCGGCAGACCGAGGGCAAGGTCGACGGATTTGTCTGCGCCGTCGGCACGGGCGGCACCTTGTCCGGGGTCGGCATCGCGCTGAAGCAGCGCAACCCGAATGTGAAGGTCTATCTGTCCGACTGCATGGGCTCGGGGATCTTTAGCTGGTACGACCGCCGCGAGTTCAAGCCGGAAGGCAATTCGATCACCGAAGGCATCGGCAACAATCGTGAGACCGAGAACCTCAAGGGTTTCGCGCCCGACGGGCAATACCAGATCACCGACGAG
>VAZF01000691.1 GCA_005888425.1 Alphaproteobacteria bacterium | reverse complement strand
CAAAGGAGGCGGTGCGGAAGTTCAGCCTGATGGAGGGCTTCTTCGATCCGAAGGTGCTGCTGCTGGCGCTCAATTATTTCGGCATCGTCGTCGCCAGCCTCGGCATCCTGTTCTTTGTCCCGCAGATCATCAAATCGATCGGCGTCAGCGACAACATGACGGTCGGCTGGCTGACGATGATCCCCTACATCTCGGGCGGGATCGGCCTCGTGGGGTGGGGGCTGGTGTCCGACCGCATGAATGAGCGGCGCTGGAACCTGCTCGCCGCCTGCGCGGTCTCCGCGATCGGGCTGGTTATCGCCGGTATGACGATCGGCACGTGGTGGGCAATGGTCGGCCTGTCGATCGCCACCTTCGGTTTCTACGGTTCCAAGGGGCCGTTCTGGTCGATGCCGCCGATGTTCATGACCGGCACCGCCGCGGCGGCATCGATCGCTTGGATCAACTCGATCGGCAACCTCGGCGGGTTCTTCGGTCCCTGGTATGTCGGCGTCATCAAGGACTGGACCGACAGCTATGCCGGCGGCCTCTATGGGCTGGCGTTCCTGTGCGTCATCTCGGCGGTGGTCTGCGCGCTGTTCCTCGACATCCCGAACCCGGCCGGCACGGGGCAGAGGGCGCAGCCGGACGCGGCAGCGGCGGATTAGAGGTCCATGCAGCCGGCGAACCTGCTGTTCATCCTGTCGGACGAGCACAGCCGGCGAGTGCTCGGCTGCTACGGGCACGGGATGATCCGGACGCCGAACCTCGACCGGCTCGCGGCTTCGGGCGTGCGCTTTACCGACGCCTATACCAACTCGCCGATCTGCGTGCCGGCGCGCGCCGCATTGCACACCGGGCAGTACGTCCACAAGATCCGCTTCTGGGACAACGCGATCCCCTATGACGGCAGCGTCCCGAGCTGGGCGCATCGGCTACGCCACGCCGGCCACGAGGTGACCGCGATCGGGAAACTGCATTTCCGCAGCGCCGACGACGATAACGGCTTCACCGAAGAGATCATGCCGCTGCATGTTGTCGACGGCATCGGCGATCCGCTCGGCTGGCTGCGCGAGCCGCTGCCGGTGCGCAAGGCGACGTTGCGGCTGGCCCAGGAGGCCGGCCCTGGGAATTCCAGCTATCAGGATTATGACGACAGGATCACCGCGGCGGCGGTCGATTGGCTAAAGGCGCGCTCCGGCAAGGCAAATTCTTCGGGGAAGCCGTGGGCGTTGTTCGTGTCGTTGGTCTGCCCGCATTTCCCGCTGATCGCGCGGCCGGAATGGTACGACCTCTACCCCGAGAATGAGGTGCCGCTGCCGGCGCTCTACGATGCGGCGGCGCGGGGGCCGGACCACCCCTATGTCGCGGCGATCCGCGAATGCCAGACCTACGACAAGGGGTTCGACCCGGCGAGCTTGCGGCGCGCGATCGCCGCCTATTTCGGGCTCGTCAGCTTTGTCGATCACAATGTCGGGCGCCTGTTGGAGGCGCTCGCGGCGGCCGGCCTCGCCGACAACACGCGCGTCCTTTATTCGGCCGATCACGGCGACAATCTCGGGACGCGCGGCCTGTGGGGCAAATCGAACCTATACGAGGAGGCGGCCGGGGTGCCGATGATCCTCGCCGGGCCCGACATACCGCGGGGCTTTGTGTGCCGCGAGCCGGTGTCGCTGGTCGATGTCTTCCCGACCGCGACCGCCTGTGTCGGGCTCATGCCGCACCCCGACGACCGCGAGCAGCCCGGCTGCTCGCTGTTCGATGTCGCTCGAGGTGTGGCGCCTCAGCGGACGGTGCTGTCGGAATACCACGCCGCCGGCGCGGCGACCGGCGCCTTTATGATCCGCAAGGGGCGGTTCAAATACGTCTATTACGCCGGCATGCCGCCCCAGCTCTTCGATCTCGATAGCGACCCACAGGAAACCCGCGATCTGGCGCAAGAGCTCGGCTATCGCGGGCTCGCCGCCGATTGCGAGACGGAGTTGCGGCGGGTCGTCGATCCCGATGCCGCCGATGCGCTCGCCAAGGCCGATCAGCGCGCCCGCATCGACGCCTTTGGCGGGCGCGAGGCGATCCTCGCGCGTGGCGGCTTCGGCCATTCGCCG
>VAZF01000196.1 GCA_005888425.1 Alphaproteobacteria bacterium | reverse complement strand
CGCCCAGAACCGGTCGTAGATCGGGCTGCTATACGGTTTGTCCGCCTGCGGCGAGACCGGAATGAATGAGCCGACGAGACCCATCCTGACGCAGCGTTCCAACTCCTTGGCTGCCGCGTCGGGATCATCGACATTGAGCATCGCGATCCCTTTCAGCCGATCGGGGTGCGGCTTGCAGAAATCGGCGATCCAGTCGTTGTAGCAGCGACAGATTTCGCTCAGCAGCTCGCTATCCGGTACGCGGTACCAGAAAAGTCCTTGGCTCGGCTGCAACACCGAGCCCCAGATGCCGTCTTCTTCGTTTTCAACGAGCATCGCAGCCGCGTCGTAGGCGCCCTTGCGGACATCTTCCCAGACGCCGAGGAAATCGATCTGCGAGGGGTCTTCGAAGCGCTGCCCCGCCTGCATGACGGCGCCCAGCGTGCCGACCTGCTGGCCTTCCAGCATCCAGGCGTCGTATTCGCGGCCCGCCGGGGTCTTGCGCCGCTCCATATGGGGCGCACGGTTGCGCAGTTTCGGATCAAACCGCGCCGTATACATGTCCGGCGGCTCGACGATGTGCGAGTCGGCCGAGATGATTCTGTAATCCGCCATACGCACCTCCCTCGGGGGGTTCCGGCCGGCTCATGCCGGTCTCTCGACGCGATCATAATCCGAAACGCGAAGCGCGCAGCAGGTTTTCCGAACGGCGTTCGAATCCGCGGCGCCGCGCGCCCTCGCGCCGTCTGGCTACTCGGCGGCGGCCCGTTCTGGCGCTTGACCGAGCACCGTGGCGGCCGCCGTGGCGACGCGCGTCCCCTCGAAAAAGCGCGGGTTCACCCGGCCGAACAGCCGCACGACATTGGCGAAGGTAAAATCGCGAAAATTGTCGGACGTGGCTAATTCCTTCTCGACCATCTCGTAGGCCTCGGGCAATACCCCGGTCATGTCCGGCACATCGAAATGGCCGATATCGGAGCTGAAGATCGCGTTGAGCCGGGCGGCGAGCGGGTTGGCACGGCTGTTGAAAGCCCAGACATTCGACGGGTCGTCGGCCTCGCAGCCGAAATAGAACGGCGTGACGAACAGGTCGCGCCAGTCCTCCTTTCGGGTGATCTTGCAGGCGGAGTAGTCGTCAAGATCGGCGACCCCGCCGGTCAGCTTGTCATCGCCCGGATAGGGCCAGCCGTCGCGCTCGCGCAAGGCCGCAACGAATGCCTCGCCGCCGTACTTGCCGGCGAGATCCGCCAGCACGGCGCGGTCGAGGTTGCGCGGATCGACCTCTTCAAGACCCTCGAGGCTGCGCTTCTCCCAACATCGCCTTGCAGGCGGCGTGGTTGGCGGCCGCGAAATGGCCGACATGGTTGTAGGTGAAATTCGACGGCGAGGAGCGCAGCCCGGCGCGCCGGTGGCCGCTGTGGAAGGACGGCGCGATCCCAAGCTCCAGGCATTTCGCCCAGACCGGGTCGTAGTCGTGTTCACTGTCGAGCCCGATGACGTCGTGCCAAACCGCGAAACGGGCGGCCTCGCCTTCCACCTTGCCGCAGGCCTCGACCGGGCGGTCCATCAGGCTACCCAGCATCGCGACCTTGTAGCCGAGCTGCTTGACCGCGTATTCGATCTCCTCGATCGCCTCCTCCGGGGTGTGCATCGGGATGATCGCCGCCGGGGTCATGCGGTCGGCAAAGGGGCGGAAATATTCGGCGGTGACGATGTTGTAGGCGCGGCAGGCGGCGCGGCGCGCCTCGCCATCGCCGACGCGCGGCACGCGCAGACCGCCCGTCGGATAAATGATTGCGAAATCGAGCCCGATCTCGTCGAGGCGCTCATAGAGGAGTCGCGGAAAGACCGCAGTCGCGAAGTCGCGCGTGTTCTTGGCGGGATGCGCCCAGAACGCCTCTTGGCTGATGCGGCGCCGCCGTCGCTCCTCGACCGACATCGCGAGCACGCCGCGCGTGCCGCCGCCGACCGCGCTCCAGCCGCGCACCGCGGCCTCGCCGCCGATCTTGCGGAGCTGCTCGGTGAAGACGGGCCCATATTCGATCCAGTGGCCGTCGGCGTCGATAATCGGATGATCGAGACGGGATTTGATCTGGGCGGGGGTCAGATGGGCGCTCACGGGCACCTCCCTTTCCGATGTTGCGGCGGCGCCGCTGTTGTTCTGGCAGGACGGTAGTGCCGCGCCTACCCTGGCGCAAGCCGGGCCGGGAGGCACGGACCCCCTACCCTGGTTCGAGTCTTGCAAAGCGCCTCCGACCCTGCTTGAAACTTGGCCTATCAAACGAGGATACAGGAACAGAGGGGCGCGGCATGACGCTGAAGGATCTCGATAAGGGGCAGGTGACGCGCCGGCGAGTGCTCGCAGCCAGCGGCATCGGTCTTGGCGCGGCGGTGCTGTCGCCGATGCCGCTGCGCTATGCGCTGGCGCAATCGAAACCGTACAGGATCGGCTCGGAGCAGCCGCTGACCGGCGTCGCTGCCCTTGGCGGCAAGACGGCGCTCGTCGGGTTGCAGATGGCGGTCGACCGCATCAACAAGGCCGGCGGCATCCTCGGCCGGGCGGTCGAGCTGATTGTCGCCGATGACGAGTCAAAACCGGATAGCGGCCGCCGCAAGGTCGAGAAGCTCGTCACGGAAGACAATATCGACGCGCATGTCGGCGGATATCTGTCGAACATCTGCCTGGCTTGCGTGCCGGTATTTACCGAGAACCAGGTGGTCAACATGATCAGCGTGTGCCTCGACACGACGCTGACGACGAGCAAGTGCAACAAATACACATTCCGGCCCTACGATTTCGCGCCCTCGCAAGCGAAGGCGTTCGCGCCGCATCTCGTCAACAAAATGGGCAAGCGCTGGTTTATCGCCTACGCCGACTATTCCTGGGGGCAATCGACACGCGACGCCTATGCCAACGAGATCAAGGGGAATGGCGGCAGCGTCGTGGGCACGCTCGGCATCCCGCTCGGCACTGCCGATATGACGCCGTTCCTGTCCAAGATCAGCGGCGATTTCGACGGGCTGTTCCTGATTTTCTTCGGCCCGGATTCGATCAACTTCGTCAACCAGGGCACCGATCTCGGGCTTCGCAAAAAGTACAAATGGGCCGGCGACGGCGCGGTCGCGGTGGCAAGCCAGCTACCGGCCCTTGGCGACAAGATCGAGGGCTTTGTCGGCGTCGACCGCTATGTGCCGGTGTTCGACCCGCCGCTCGATACGCCCTATCTTCACGCCTTTTATGATGAGGCGGTCGAGCGTCTGAAGAAGGCCGGGCTCGAGAACGCGGCTCCCGACCGCTATGTGCAATCGAATTTCGAGGCGATGAACGCGCTGAAGCTCGGCATCGAGAAATCGAAATTCCAGGGCCGCGCCGATTCCGAGAAGTTGATTGCCGCACTCGAAGGGCTCGAAATGAAAGAGAGCGCCGATTTCCCGACCGGCGACAAGCTCCTGCGCAAGGAAGACCACCAGGCGTTCGTGCGCGAAACCATCTTCGAGATGAGAGAGGGCAAGTACCACCTCCTCGATACGATCCCATGGCAGAAGAGCGAGGTGCCGCCGGCCTGCACCTTCGCGTGAGCTCCCTATTCCACGACGGAACGATAGTCAGGTCCCGGCGAAGGCCGGGACCCATTTTTCCGCAGGCTCGAACGGCTGAACGATGGGTCCCGGCCTTCGCCGAGACCTAATCATTGGAACCAAGTCCATGACCGTCGAACCTTTGGCCGCTTCCACTTCCGAGACTGCGAAGCTCAGAGAAACCGGTGGGCCGCTGCTGCAAACCGAGAACCTGACGATCCGCTTTGGCGGGCTGACGGCGCTCGACAATGTCAACGTCGCCGTCGCGCGCGGGCAGGTCCGCGCGATCATCGGCCCGAACGGCGCCGGCAAGAGCACCTTCTTCAACTGCGTGACCGGGGTGCTGCGACCCTCCTCCGGCCGCGTTCTGCTCAACGGCAACGACATCGCCGGACTGCCGCCCGACCGCATTTCGCAGAAGGGCATCGCGCGCTCGTATCAGATCACTAATCTCCTGCCGAACGCGACGGTGCTGGAAAACGTGCGCATCGCGGCGCAGTCGCGCCGGCACCGTTGGAGCATGGTCACCCACTATCGCAGCTATCGCGACATTGTCGACAAGGCCGAAGCCGCGTTGAGCGCCGTCGGGCTACTGGGCAAAGCGTATGAGCTGGCGGCGAACCTGTCGCATGGCGAGCAGCGCACGCTCGAAATCGCCGTCGCGATGGCGACCGATCCGCAGCTCCTCTGTCTCGACGAGCCGACCGCGGGGATGAGCGCCGCCGAGACGCGCGAGACGGTGGCGCTGGTGCGGCGCATCGCTGAGCATCTGACGATCCTCATTGTCGAGCATGACATGGAGGTCGTCATGGGACTCGCGAACCGCATCACCGTGCTGCATTACGGCCGCGTGCTGGCGGAAGGCACTCCCTCCGAGATCCAGCAGAACCCGCGGGTCCTCGAAGTGTACCTGAAGACATGACCCCGAACGGCGGCGCGGCGGACCCGCTCTTGCAGGTTGAGGAAATCCACACCCATTACGGCAAGAGCCACATCCTGCACGGTGTTTCGCTGAATGTCGGGCGCGGCGAGGTCGTGGGGCTCTTGGGTCGCAACGGCGTCGGCAAGAGCACGACCTTGAAGGCGATCGCCGGGATCGTCCATCCGAGCGCCGGCCGCGTGCTGTTCGAGGGGCGCTCAATCACGAACCTTCCGGCGCACCGGCTGGCGCGGCTCGGCATCGGCTACGTGCCGGAAGACCGGCGCATCTTTCCATTGCTGACGGTAACCGAAAACCTGCGCACGGGCCTCGACCGGCACGGCGTTACCACCGCCCGTAAAAAGGAATTGCTCGATAAGAGCTACGGCTATTTCCCGGTCCTAGCCGAACGGCGCAACCAGTTCGGCGGGACCTTATCGGGCGGCGAGCAGCAGATGCTGGCAATCGCGCGCGCGATGATGCTGGAGCCGAAAATCATTCTGCTCGACGAGCCGACCGAGGGGCTGATGCCGCGCATGGTGTCGCAAATTCGCGACATTATCGGCGTCTTGCATCGCGATGGGGTCGCCGTGTTGCTGGTCGAACAGAACGTGCCGCTGACGCTCGATGCGGGCCAACGCATCTACATCATCGAAAAGGGGGTCGTCCGCCATCACGCGCCGGCCGCCGACCTGCGGGCCGACGACGCGCCGATTCACCGCTACATGGGAGTGTGAGGCGGCGATGCAGTGGCTTCATGCAGTCCCCTGGGACCTGCTGCTGATCCAGACGATCAACGGCATCGTCACCGGCATGATCCTGGCGCTTGTCGCGTCAGGGCTGACCCTGATTTTCGGCATCATGGATGTTGTCAACTTCGCGCATGGCGAGTTCCTGATGCTCGGCGCCTATATCGCGGTTTTGACGATTGTCGCGACGCACAACTTTTGGCTGGCGCTGATCATCGCTTCGCTCGGCACGGGGCTGATCGGCGCCCTCGTCTATGTGACGACGCTGCGGCCGCTGTTGGGCCGCGACCCGCTGACGACGATCCTCGCGACGTTCGGCGTCTCGCTCGTATTGCAAAATTACGCGCTGTGGCAGTTCGGGCCGGTCGCCCGCAAGATCCCTGAGCCGTTCAGCGGCTCGATTACCCTATTCCATCTCGATTACTCCCTGTACCGGCTGATGATCGCCGGGTTGTCGGCGGCGATCATCGGCGGCTTCTGGCTGTTCCTGAAATTCGGCACCTGGGGCATCTGGATCCGCGCGACAACGCAGGACCGCATCATGGCGCAAGCGATGGGGATTCCGGTGCCTTGGGTATTGGCCGGCGTGTTCGCGATCGGATCGGCGATGGCCGGGGCGAGCGGCGTGCTGTTCGGCCCGCTCGTCGGCGTCGATCACGCGATGGGGTTCGACTGGATCCTGCGCGCCTTCATCGTCGTCGTGGTCGGCGGCATGGGGAGCCTCGGCGGTTCGGTGCTCGCGGCGATCTTCATCAGCCTCCTCGAAGCCTATTCCTCGCTGTGGGTCAGCCCGGCGCAAGCTGGCATCATCTCTTTCGTCGTGCTGATCCTGACCTTGCTGTTCCGGCCGACCGGCCTGTTTGTCGCGACGCCGAAATGAGAGACCGCCAGCCGCTGGTCTTCTGGACCGGTTTCGCGATCATCGTAGCGTTGCTGATCGCGTCGCCGCTGGTGCTACCACCGTTCTGGGCGCGGTTCGTGACCGAGATCCTGATCTGGGGTCTCCTCGCGATGTCGTCCGACATCCTGATCGGCTACACAGGCATGGTGTCGTTCGGGCATTCGGCGTTTTTCGGCCTCGGCATGTACGGCGCCGCCTTCGTGCTATTGGAGACAAAGCCGCCGAGCCTGTGGGCCGCGCTCGCCGCGGGCCTGCTTGCGGCCGCGGCGGCGGCCGCTTTTGTCGCCTATTTCTCGACCCGGCTGCGGGAGATCTATTTCGCGATCACGACCCTGATCTTCTCGCAGATCTTCTACATCGTCATCTTCACCTGGACCGAGCTGACCGGCGGCGAGAACGGACTAACCTTCAGCCGCCCGGCGCTGGCGATCCCCGGATTGTTCTCGCTGCGCTTCACGCCGATGGTTTTGCACTGGTTCGTACTGGCAATCGTCGTCCTGTCCTATCTGCTCTTGCGCCGCATCACGCAATCGCCGTTCGGCATGGTGTTGCAGTCGATCCGCGAGAACGAGGCGCGCACCCGCGCGATCGGCTACCCGATCGAGCGCTACAAGATGGTCGCGGTGATGCTGTCGGGTCTGTTCGCCGGGCTGGCGGGTGTGCTCTACGCGCTGCAGAACCAGTTCGCCGCCCCCAATTTCGTGTTCTTCGTCCTCTCGGGCGAGGTCGTCATCTACAACGTCATCGGCGGCATCGGCACCTTGGTCGGGCCGATCCTCGGCGCCGCCTTCTTCCTGCTATTGCGCGAGGGCCTCTCGCGTTTCTTCACAGAGTATTACCTGATCCCTGTCGGGCTCATGTTTATCGCGATGGTCATCTTCATGCCGCAGGGCCTCCTCGGCTTCGCCCGGCGCTGGCTCAACCGCTGATAGGCTCGGGCGATTGGCAAGGCGCGGCGCATCCCCATATAATTCAGGCACAATTCAGACAGCGCGGAGCGCAGCCATGGCCGACGGCACCCGCAAGATCATCCCCGAAACCCCTGCCGAGGCGCTCACCCCGGCCGGCATCAACCACCTCGTCATCAATGTGCGCGATATGGAAGAGTCGCACAAATTCTGGACCGAGGTGCTCGGCTTCAAGCAGGTTGGCCAGTCGAGCCGCCGCAACATGCGCTTCTACAGCGGTGATCATAGCGGCCGGATGAACCATCACGACATCGCGCTGGTCGAGAACCCGAACCTGCCGAAGCCGCCCGCCGAATGGGCGATGTTCGACATGCCGTGCGCGATCAACCACATTGCGATCATGATGCCGAACCGCGAAGCTTGGCTGAAGCAGCTCGCCTGGCTACAGCAGAAGGGCGTCAAGTTCCACCGCCGGGTCAATCACGGCATGACCCACAGCCTCTATATCAGCGACCCGAACGGCTATGGCGTCGAGGTCTTGTACGAATTGCCGCGCGAGGTATGGGGCGAGGACATCCAGGGCGCGCTCGACTACGCCGAGGGATTGCCGACCGAGGGCGAGGAAGCTTTGGCGGACGACACGAATTACCCGCATTTCCGCAAGGCGGAAGCGCCGGCAGCGGAGTAGGCGTTTCGGCGCCAATAGACTCTGTCAGGGCGACGCGCGAAGCGCTGCGGCCAGATTAGCGCGAGCAACCCAGGCCGTGTTGTGCGCAGGCGCCTTGTTGGCGTCGTAGCCGCCGAGATAGATCGCATCGGCGTCGTTCGGAAACGGCGAAACCCGGATTGTGCGCACCGCGACGAGCGGTTGCGAGAAGCCGGCGACGACTTGGCGCAGGTCGTAATGCGCATCCGGTCGCCGGATCAGAAACCAGCCGCCACCTTCGACTTGGCCACGCCCAATATCGACGAGGCGGTGTCCTGCCGAGATCACCGCGTTCCGCGGCACGAATGCTTCCAATCCGAGCAGCACTGACCGGCCGGCTTTCGTCATATCGTTGTAGCCGGCGATTACATAGCCGACCCGCATGCCCCAGACCTGCGGCAGGAACTCTTCGAGATCGAGCTCGGTGGCTTCGCCGCCGCTTGTCGGATCGATGCGGATCACACGCGCCGCGTTCCCTTCGACTGCCGCCAGCAAGGCTTCGCCGCCGGCGCCCGCGACCGTGGTCAAGCCGCGCAACCCGGTTTCGGAATGACCAGGGCGCGGGTTTGTGTAGATCACGCGCCATTGCGGCTTCGGACCGTCGACGCGCTCATAGATCTGCTGCCCTACCGCGGCATAGAGCCGGCCATTGGCCTCGGCGAAGCTCGAAACGCGGAGGCGGCCAGCAAGCCCCGAGAACGACGTCGAAACCGTCGATCCATCGAGTTCGGGGCTCGTACCCCATCGGATGCGGCCCGGTGCGTCCGCGTCGTAGCTGCCGCTGAAGATGCCGCGCGTATGGCCGGCGAAGACGAGATCAATACCCGTGACGCGGTCGCGATGGCTGGCAAAGCTGCGGATCTGCGGCAGGAAATCGGAAGCCGGCCGGTCCTCCGAAAGCGTCACTGCCGTCCAGCTGCCGGACGCGTCATCGCGGCTGAAAACGCGCGCAGCTCCGGTCAAGTCCCAGGTTGACGCGAGAAGAAGCCGAGTTGGCCGGGCCAGTGGCCAGCCGGCGCGATCCGTCGCAAAAATGGCTTCTGCCAAAGCACCAACCGCGAGGTCGCGCGGGCGCCCGCTTGGCAGGCGTTCCTCGAAGGCGTGATCAACTCGCCAGCGACCGCCCGGCGAGTCGAGGACCAGAATCTGCGCGCCCTGCGGACCCTCCGCTCCCGGCCGGTCTTCCCAGTAGCCGTTCCCGCCATAGAGCCGGCCGCCATGCGCCACCAGAAGCCGCATTTCGGTACCGCCCAAGAAATGCCCGGCCTCGTCGTGCGAGCCCGCCGCGTATGAAACCTGAAAATCATCGGCACGGGATTGTTGCGTCGCGGCGGCGAGCGCCGCGCAGGCGACAGACAGAACTCGCAAATTGTGCGCGAGCGGGGAGCGCATCGATCAAGTGCCGATCGCGAGCGGGCTCGACAATTTTTTGAGCAGCGCCACGACCGAGAGCGGCGTCAGGCGACCGGTGCGCGGGTTTTCGAGGCTCGGCACATTCTCGATCTGAAACATGAGGCGCGCCGCATCCGCCTCGACCTCGATACGGTGAATGTTGCGGTCGACCGCGGGGTCGGCCCAGATCTCGATCGTCGTGCGGTCAGGCCCGATACCGGCCAATGCCAAGGCGGCCGCGACATTCACATTCGCCGGAAAGCCGCGCGCCGCCTCCCGCGCCGTCCCGGTGAAGACGCGTTTCGCCTCATTGAGCCCATCGACTGAGATGCCGTTCTGGACGAGGTAGGGCGCGCCGGCGAGCCCGTTCGGCGGCTTCCGGGTGATCATGTGAACCCGGGAGATGTTGCCGACCGCGGCCGCCTGCACCGCGTCGAGCGCCAACAGCGCCCCGGTCGGAACGAGAATGCGGCCGCCATCCCGCCGGGCGAGATCGACGAGATCGAAATTGTCGACGAGCGCGCCGCAGGACAGCACGATGACCGTGCGGCCGGCAGCGAGCGCGGGCTCGGCGATGTCGCGGAGCAACGCGGCGGGGGCGCATTCAACGACGATATCGGCGAACTCGCCGAGCCGCGCGAGCGGCAGCACGGGCGCCGCGTGGGCGAAGCCGGCCATCGCTGCTTCGGCGCGTTTCGTGTCGCGCGCCGAGACGGCGGCCAGCGATAGCCCATCAATGCCGCGATCCAGATGCTCGGCAACGACCTTCCCGATCGCGCCGAACCCGGCGATCGCGACCCGCTGCACGTTGTGTTCCGTCATCTCGGCAAGTCTCCGGGTTAATGCAGGTCGAGCAGTTCGGCGATTTTGTCGGTTGCCTTGAGGCCGTGGCCGGTCAGGACCACGATTGTCGTCTCGTCAGGCCGGATCGTGCGGTCGCGCAACAGGCGACTCAGCGCCGCGCTCGCGGTGGCCGCGGTAGGCTCAACAAAAAGGCCGAGCCGCCCGAGCGTCTTCAGCGCGGGGCCGATCTCCGCTTCCGGAACGGTCACGACACCGCCGCCCGAGCGGCGCAAGGCCGCCAGCACCTCGGCCGTCCGCACCGGCTTCACCGTCGCGATCCCATCAGCGATGGTCGCAGTCGGGGTGAAGGGGACGTAATCCGCAGCGCCGACAGCCCAGGCCG
>VAZF01000195.1 GCA_005888425.1 Alphaproteobacteria bacterium | reverse complement strand
TCATCACCTGTCCCGCGGCGGTTGCCAACAGGCGCAGGCGATAGGCAGACGGGTCGATCTCCCGGTTTGCCAATTCGAAGGCGGTGATCGGGCCAGCGGCGTCGAGCAGCTGAAAATTCGGGAAGACGAGGACACCGATCGTTCGGGGCATGGCAGAATCCGAGGAAACTTTGTCATTCCGGCCAAAACCTACGCCCGCTACTATCTCCGGCGCAAGAGAATGGAGCCGAGGATGACTGCCCAACCAACCGTAATCGTGTTCGCCCTGTTTCCCGGCGTCACGCAGCTCGACTTCACCGGGCCGCACCAGGTGCTGTCGCGGCTACCCAGCGCGGAGGTGATGCTCGCCAGCCGCGAAGGCGGGGCCATCGAGGCGGACGGCATCACCTTCGCCGGACTGCGCCGGCTCAGGGATATCGAGCGCTGCGACATCATCTGCGTGCCGGGAGGGTTCGGCACTACCGACAATGCCATCGCCGACGAGGAATTCCTGCGCGAGCTGCGCCGCCTCGCAAACGGCGCGCGCTACGTCACCTCAGTGTGCACCGGGTCTTTGGCGCTCGGCGCGGCGGGGCTGCTGCACGGCAAGCGCGCCGCGTGTCACTGGGCCTGGCGCGAGCTCCTCACCGCGTTCGGCGCGATCCCGGATCCGGCTCGTGTGGTGCGCGACGGCAATGTCGTGACCGGCGGCGGCGTCACCGCCGGTATCGATTTCGCGCTGACCCTGGTGGCGGAGATCGCGGGGCCGGAGACCGCGCAAGCCATCCAGCTCGGGATCGAATACGCGCCGGCGCCGCCGTTCGATGCCGGCTCTCCGGAAACCGCCCCGCCCGAAATCCTCGCCCGGGTCACCGAACGTTATGCCGCCGGAGCGGCGCAGCGTCGCGCGGCGGTAGCGGCCGCGGCGGAACGGATGCGCGCCGCCCGCTTCTGATCAGACGACCCCTTCGGCGCGGAACGCGGCGATCGCGGCCTCGCTATAGCCGGCCTCGCGCAGGATCTCGTCGGTGTGTTCGCCGATCAGCGGCGGCGGGCGCTCGATGCTGCCGGTGCCGCCCGCGGCGAGGCGAAAGCCGGAGCCGACCAGGGTGAATTCGCCGTAGGACGCCTCGACATGCTGCAGCACGTCGCGATGTGCCAATTGCGGGTGATGCACGATTTCGGAAATCGGCCAGATCGCGGCGCAGGGCACATCGGCTTCGGTTAGCCGCCTCTCCCAGTTTTTCGCAGCATCGCCGGCCAGCGCTTCTTCGATGATGGCGCGCAGGGCCGGCTCGTTCTGCGCGCGCAAGGGCCAGTCGGCGAAGCGGGAATCGTCGAGCGCGTCGGCGCGGCCGATGCCACGCATTAGGGCGGCAAACTGCCGCTCGGTCATCACCGCCAGCATCAAATCGCCTTCGCCAGCCTTGAAGCGGTTGCCGGTGACCTTGCCGGTCGACGACAGATTACCGAACTGGCGGTAGATGTGGCCGGTGACGGTGTATTCGGCGACCTGGCCCGAGATGAAGCTCAGCGCCGCATCGAGCATCGCCACATCGACGAACTGCCCGGCGCCGGTCTGCGTGCGCTGGAATAGCGCGCTCGATACGGCGAAGGCGGCCGTCATCGCGCCGATCGTGTCGCACAGCGCAAAGCCGGCGCGGGTCGGGCCCTTATCCTCATGCCCGGTGATCGACATGATGCCGGACATCGCCTGCAATTTGCCGTCGAAGGCGGCGGTGCCGCGCTCCGGGCCGTTCTGGCCGAAGCCGGAAACGGCACAATAGATCAAGCGCGGGTTGAGCGCGCGCAGCGCTTCGTAGCCGAGGCCGAAACGCTCCATGATCCCCGGCCGGAAATTCTCCCACACGATGTCCGCGTCGGTCGCGAGGCGCTTGGCGATCTCGATTGCGGCGGGCTTCGAAAGGTCGAGCGTGATGCTGCGCTTGTTGCTGTTGATGCCGAGAAACGAGGGCCCCAGTCCTTGTGCCGATCCCTCCCAGCGCACCGGCGAGGAGCGCCGCATGTCGTCGCCGGCCTTCGGCTCGACCTTGATGACCTCGGCCCCGAGCAAGGCAAATTGATACGTGCCGAACGGCCCGGCGACATAGCGGGTAAAATCGAGAATCCGGATGCCGGCAAAGGGTTTAGCCATCACAAGTCCGTCATTGCGAGCAACCGAAGGTGACGAAGCAATCTCGTCGATCAGATAAAATCTGGCGCGAGATTGCTTCGCTGCGCTCGCAATGACAATGGTGGGCTACTCCGCCGCTTCCGTTTTGTCGCGGACCGATTTGGCGATTTCCTTGCCGTGATCGAACTCGGCGCGGCGGCGCGCGATCTCCTCGGATGACAAGCGGGCAATATTCGAATAGTCGAGCTTCCAATCGGGATTGTCGCTCCAACGCAAGGGAGACTGCACCGTCGTGCGCGGTCCGGGGGCGGTTTCGAGAACCCGCAACGCCAGCTCCAGCGTAAAGGCTTGCGACTCCGGATCGTTTGGCCGGCCGGCCGGATTGCCGAGCGGGAAATCGCTGAACAGAAACCGCGGCACGCCGACATATTCGACGATGTCCTTGGCGCAACCCATGATAACCGTCGGGATGCCGTTTGCTTCGAGGTGACGGGCGGCCAGACTCACGGTCTGGTGACACACCGGTCAAACCGCGACAAGAACAGCGGCGTCCGCTTTGTCTTCACGAAGTCGCGCCAACAGCTCCGGGCAATCCTGTTCGAGTGTCACCCGGTGGCTGCGGTTGGTCGGTGCGCCATGAAAGCGCGGCGTCACCTCGGCGATCCGCCCCGCCGCACCTGCGCGCCGCAATTCTCTCAGCGGGAACCAAGTGTTGCTGTCCTCGGCCGTCGTATGGGTGCGATCGTAGCCGACATGCGCGATGCGCAAATCGTGATGCGCAGCACTGTTCCCCGAATAGACGGTGTAGAACTTGGTTGCGGCATTGTAGGCCGCACCTGGACCCTGCTCGTCCTTCCCGGGTTGATACGGCGCCGCCGTCGTCACGAGGCCGATGCGGCATTCGCCCAGCGGCCTTTCGAGTGGCGCAAACGGCACCTCGGCATAATGCGCCCAGCGATACGGCGCGCCATAGCCGAGCGCCTGATAATAGTCGCGGATGCGCTGCAGATAGGGGATCGGCTGATCGTGCTCCGGTGCGAAGCCGAAGCCGTGCTCAGACCCGCTCATGATGAACCTCTAGCGCGTGCGAAGTAATCGACGTCTTCTGGGCGCGGCCGCCAATCCGGATTGCTCGGCCATTCCTTCGTGCGCCCGCTCATGTCGCCGCCATAGCGCACCCGGAACAACAGCGTGCGCTCCGGTCCGGTGATCCATTCATGCAATTCGCCGGGCGGATGCACGACAAAAGATCCCGGCACAACGGTCACGGTTTCGTCGAGCGTGCGCATTGTGCCGCCGCCCTCGAAACAGAAATAGATCTCCGTCGCGTGCGGGTGGCAATGGTAGGGGCTGGTCTGACCCGGCTCCCAGCAAGCAACCGTCACATCGCCCTCGGCGACCCGGCCGAGTACGCGCTCGACATGCTTCTTCGGGTCGAACTTCTCTTCGCTTTTCAGATTGAAGGCATGCATGGCTCGTCCTCAGTGCCGCCATTCATTTGCCGGCTCGTGGCCGGACTTCGGTATGGCAGGGGGTGGCGTGACCGGCACCGCGGCCGGCTCGGCGGCCTCTGCCTTGCGTGCCTCGGCGGCGCGGCGCAGCCGATAATAGGCGCGTACCGTTAGCGGGATCGACCCGACATAGACCGCGCCGATAAAGGTCAGCGTCGGCCACGGCGCCGTCGTGAACAACCCCGCGAACACACCAACGCCGAGCAAGGTCGGCAGCACGAGATCATGCGGAATGCGTATCGGTTTCAGTGACACCGTCGGCACACGGCTAATCATCAACAGCGCGATGCCGCTCAGCCATACTGCGTTCAGATAGGGCGAGCGCGCGATCCAGTCGCCCCATTCGAAGCTGATGAACATCGGAACCAGTGACAGCCCGGCGCCGCCCGGCGCCGGCACGCCGCTGAAGAAGCCGGCGGCATAGGGTTGCGGCTCGGCGGCGATCTCGGTGTTGAAGCGCGCGAGACGCAACGCGCAGCAGATCGCGAAAAACAATATGATCGCCCAGCCGATGCTGTGCAATGCCGACATGGTCCACAGATACAGGACCAGCGCCGGCGCCACCCCAAAGCTGATGAAGTCCGCCAGGCTGTCGAGCTCGGCGCCAAAGCGCGATGTCGACTTCAATAGCCGCGCCATCCGGCCATCGAGCCCGTCAAATACGCCGGCGACAATGATCGCGTAGCAGGCCGCCTCGAAGTTCTCGCTGACGGCAAAGCGGATCGCCGTCATGCCGGCGCATAGCGCCAGCAATGTCAGCACATTCGGGATGAGGCGGTTGACGGAGAAGCCGGATAGGCGCCGTACCCGCATGCGCGGCCGCCGCACTCGCACCCTGCGCGGTCGCATCGCCAAAAAAGTTCTCCTTATTGCACGCGGTCCAAGGCGTGGATCATACACGAAAACCGCCCAGCGGGGGGCGCGACCCCGGTCAGTGGGCAAACCCGCCAATTGCAGGCGCCACGGCAAGCCGGTCGGCAAGAACCGTCTCGCCGCCGACCATGCGCTGTCCCAACGCCACTAGTGGGACATAGGGCGGCGGGCAGTAGACGTCGACCCGAGAGCCGAAGCGGATAATGCCGATACGCTCGCCAACCGTCAGCGTCTGGCCTTCATAGGGGCTGCACACAATGCGGCGCGCCACGAGCCCGGCGATCAGCACACAGGCTATTGCGGGCCCGTCTTCGGGCAGGATGCGGAGCGCCAGCCGCTCATTGTCGTCGCTCGCCTTGTCGAGGCTCGCGTTGATAAAGCGGCCCTTCGTGTAGCGCCGCGCCCCGAGCTTGCCGCCGATCGGCGAGCGGGCGACATGCACATCAAACAGGTTAAGGAAGATGCCGATCCGCGGCAGCGGTTCGGCGCCCATCTCGAGCTCCGGTGGCGGCGATGCTGGCCCGAGCGAGACGACGATGCCATCCGCCGGGCTGACGATCAGCCCGGGGCGGGCCGGCGTCACCCGCCAGGGATCACGGAAGAAATACACGAGCCACAACGTGAGGATCAGCGCGATCCAGCCGAGCGGCGCCCAAATGACAAACAGGATCAGCATGAAGACCGCCGCGATCCCGATGAATTTCCAGCCGTCTGGGTGGATCGGCGCGAAGACCTGCCGGAGCATCAGCGCCAACTAAAGGCCCTCCCGCGCGGCGGGGAGGGGTTCTCTCGGCTCACCGGCCTTCGCGGCGCCAGGCCGCGATCAGCAGGCCGACCGTCAACAGCAAGGCCGCGAAGCCCGGCATCAACGGCAGCTCGCTGAACCCGGTCACGACATAATCGCCATTCTGGCGCAGCCCCATCCAGCCATGGCCGGAGGCGGCGCGCCCGGGCGACACGCGGCGGATTTCCGGGACGGCGCCGTCACTGGCCCAGAACACGCCGCCACCGCTCGCCTGTACGAGCGGCGCGAGCTTTTCCGGGGTCGTGCGTACGTCAGCCAACTCGATGGGATTCAGCGGACCGGCGGCGGCGAGTGCGGTGTGGGTACCATCGCTAGCGCGGTAGAGGCCCATCTGCGAGATCGGCAATGTGCCGCTGCTGCGGCCGCCATGCTCGGGCGAGAGCGTAAGGCTCTGCGTCGTGCCGTCCGGCAAGGTCACGGTAATTGGGCGGTCATCGGGCTCGAGGGATTGCCGTGCGACGATCAGGCGGTCGCCCTCGACAGCCGCCCGCAAATCGTTCTCTTCGAGATCCGGCTCCTTCATCAGCCAGTAGGCGAGCCGCCGCAACAACTCGGCTTGGGGCCCGCCGCCTTCGAAGCCGCGCGCCCACAACCACATCTGATCGGACAGAAGCTGCGCCACCCTGCCCTTGCCGATCCGGTCAAGAACCAGCAGCGGGTCGCCATGCTCGCCGCTCATCACCGCAGTGCCGTTATGAACCCGCGCCTCGACCTGGCGGAACCAGCGTCCCCAGCTCGGCGCCTCGCCCGGCTTTCCGGCGCCAGACAGATCCTCTGTCACGGGATGACGGCGGCCGGCGTCGGTCAGCTGTGGCTTGAAGCCGTCCTCGTAAACATTACCGGTCGGCTCGGTCGGCAGGATTTCGCCCAATGGCGTGCGGTAGAGGCTCATCGGCGTGCCGAAGCTCGGCCCCGCCGCTTCGAGGAACGCGCCGCCTTTACGCACATAGCGCACGACATTCTCGACATACGCCTGCGGGATGATGCCGCGCCGGCTGTAGCGGTCGAAAATGATCAGGTCGAAATCGTCGAGCTTGACGTCGAACAGCTCGCGGATCGGAAAGGCGATCAGCGACAGTTCGCGGATGGGCGTGCCGTCCTGTTTTTCCGGCGGACGCAGGATCGTGAAATGCACGAGATCGACCGACGGATCGGATTTCAGGATGTTGCGCCACACCCGCTCGCCGGCATGCGGCTCGCCGGTCACCAGCAGCACGCGCAGCCGGTCGCGCACCCCGTTGACGACCACGGCGGCGCGGTTGTTGGCAAGGGTCAGCTCGCGCGGCCCCGGCTCAACCTCCAGTTCGAGGACATTGGGCCCGCCATGATCGATTGGGATCGATAGCGGCACATCGCGACCGATCGGCACCATCGCGGATTGCGGCGCGCCGCCGTCTTTGCGCCAGGTGACCCGCGCCTGGCCCTCCGGCCTGGCCTGCGCGTCCTTCGGCGGGGCCGGTAGGTCTTCGACCCGGATGCTGAGCGGCAGTTCCTTGCCAACGAGGCCAAAACTCGACGCCTGCGCGACGACAAGCCGGCGATCGCTTTCGTCCGGATGCCCCGATAACAGGACGTGCAACGGCGCGCCAAGTTCCTGTGCAGCGACCGCCGCATCGCCCGTGGGAACGTCATGCACCTGGCCGTCGGTCAGCATCACGACGCCCGCGAGACGCTGGCGCGGGATGTCGGACATGCTGTGGCCGAGCGCGGTGAAGAGTCGCGTCCCATCATCGCCCGCGCCCGGCTGCGGCTTGCCGGTGCGAATGACGCGCACATCGAGATCGCGCTCATGCCCGAGGCGCTCGGTTAGGGCCGCGAGCGCGGCCTCGGTCGCCTTGCTGCGATCACCGATCTGCTGACTCGGCGATTCATCGACGAGCACAACGGCGACATCGCGCAATGGCGAGCGCTTCTCCTCGACGAGGGAGGGGTTGATGAGGATCGCCAGCAGCATGGCTACCGCCGCGGTCCGCCACCACACCCCGCCGGCACGTCGCCACAGCCCAACCGCCAGCACCAGTATTGCCGTCGCGGCGAGTGCAGCGATTACCCACCACGCCAGCAAAGGCGCGGCCGCGATCGTGTAGGCATTGCCGCCGAACGCCGCGATCATGGCCTGGAATCCGCCGGCGCGCTCATTGACCGAGCCGTTCGAGAATCGCCGGTACGTGCACCTGGTCCGTCTTGTAGTTGCCGGTCAGCACGTACATGACGAGATTGACCCCAAAGCGCAGCGCCATCTCGCGCTGCGGCTCGCCGCCCGGCACGACGGCATAGCTCGGCCGGCCCTGGCCGTCGACGGCCCAGGCGCCGGCCCAGTCATTACTGCCGACAATGACGCTGGCAACGCCATCATTGACCCGGTCTTCGACCGGCTCGACCCAGACCTGGCCGGTGTTCCAGCGGCCGGGAAACTCGTGCAGCAGGTAGAAGGATTTCGTCAGCACGTGGTCAGGCGGGACCGGCACCAGCGGCGGGATCTTGACCCCGGCGACGAGCTGGCGCAGCCGCGTTTGCGACGCCGCCGCGTTGCCGAACGGCCCGGGCGTGTCCTCGCCCGCATCGCGGGTATCGAACAGGATCGTGCCGCCGGTTTCGAGATAGCGATTGATGCGCTCGGCGGCGCGCGGCGAGGGCGCCGGCTGCTGTGCCGTTACCGGCCAATAGAGCAGCGGGAAGAAGATGAGCTCGTCGCGCTCGATATCAACCGCAAGCGGCTCCGCCGTCTCGACGGCGGTGCGCCGGTTCAGCGTATCGATGAGGCCGACCAGCCCCGCGCGGCTCTCGGTATCGACGGTCTGATTCCCGGTCTGGATATAAGCGAGACGCAACTCCGAGGTCGCCTTCACGACAAAACTGTCATCCGCATGCGCCGTTGAGGCGGCAATCATTAACGCCAGCAGCAATCCCGCAGCGACACCGATCGGCCGCCGACGCAACAGCCCGCGCAAGGCGTAGGCGATGATCAAGTCGAGCAGAGCCAACAGGAATGCCGCTACGAGCAGGGGCGGGCGAATGTCGATTTCGGCGCTCTTCGCGAAGCTCTCGCGGGCGACGCCGTCCGGCAAGTCGACGATCGGCTTCAGCTCGGTAATCCCGTCCGAGAGGTTCAGCGCGCGCCGTGAATCGGCGACGCCGTAGAAACCCGGAGGATGCCGTGGCGATGCCATCGTGCTCCCGACTTCTTTGGCCGAGATGGGGCGTGCCGTCGGCGGCGCATGCTGCAGCCGGCCGAAGCCGTCGAGCGTTTCGAGCGGCGACAGCGTCGCCTCCCCAACTCCGGTGACGCCCTGGCTCATCGCGACCACGCGCCGCAGCATCTCGACGAAAAGTCCCGACAGCGCCAGATTCGACCATTCGGCATTGGCCGTTGTGTGCACCAGCACAACCCAGCCCTCGCCGCGCTTCTCGGCAGTGACGAGCGGTGTTCCATCAACAAGCCGCGCCCAGGTCTTGCTGGCGAGGTCGAGATCGGGTTCTGCCAGCA